>JAGLDT010000074.1 GCA_023145485.1 Cocleimonas sp.
GCTAGTGCTATCGCCTTAGACTCACCAACAAAGGGAACAGGGTCTACCTCGCCGAAAAGCCCATCACTTGCCATTGAGTCCTGTCTATTATCAGAGACTGTGCCATCACTTGCCATTGCTAATGCCTTATCGTTAGGGCTGCCTAGTCTGCTTGATTGACCCATCACCCAGCTCCTGTGCCGTTATATTCATGCCTGAGCTAGTTATCGCTCCATCACCTTTGAAAGTGACAGGTTTTGCGCCATCTAAGGCTTTTCTCTGGTGTATTTCATTGACTTTTGTATCAACAGTGCTTAGTTTATCAGTCTGAACTTTAATCGCAGTAATCTTTTCAGTTTCTGTTTGAATAGCAGTAATCTTGTCGGTCTTAGTTTTAATGGCTGGCAATGTATCAGTCTGAGCTTTAATCGATACAACAGCTGTATCCGCATGACGGACAAGAGTATCTACAGCGTTCACTACAAAATACACGGAACGGTCGCCAGCACGAATACCAACTCCACGATTTATCCTGACCACGTCCGATTGAATTTCAGATAGTTTATCTGTCTGACTCTTAATACCATTTATCTGCGTAGCTTGGGCAGGCGTTAGCCCACCGGCTGTAATCGTATCAGTTTTAGCTTTAATAGCAGGCAGTGTATTAGTCTGAGCTTGAATAGCAGGTATCTTATCAGTTTGAGCTTTAATGGCAGTAAGCTTATCAATCTGAGCTTGAATAGCAGGTATCTTATCGGTTTGAGCTTTTACGTCGATTAGTAGTCGCCTGTCCTCGTCTGTAAATCCAAGCGTCGTATTACCTACACCTTTCGACATTATCTTAAATCCATGAATTTGTTAAAGGTTGTTTCTTCCATAATAACGATAGTAGATTTTTCTGGTGAAGAGTTATCATCAATATCAGTTCTATTGCTATCTTTATTATCAGCGTGCGTAATATCAGTTCTATTGCTGTCTCTAATATCAGTGGTTGCATTGTCGGGCGTAATGACGATAATTCTATTGCTATTCCTAACAATCGTCTCTGCCGAAATAACATCTTCATCCACGTTTTGTCCATTAACGGTGTTTAATTGATCGTCCAG
>JAGLDT010000075.1 GCA_023145485.1 Cocleimonas sp.
ATTCATCTCAACCACAATAATTTCACCGCCATAATCAATACCATTTAAGTTGGTTTTAGGCAACAAGGTAGATTCATCAGGTACAGCAGGGCTTATAAAACGAGAAATATACAGTGTATCTTCACTGGCATTCATACTGATATGACGCGAGTTCAAACCAATATCTAAACTTTCTAGGATAAGACCTGTATCAGCATTAATTTTTAATAAGCTTCCCGTAGCCTCTAGCACAACATACGCCATCTTTTCTTTTTCAGAAAAGACAATGCCGTAAGGTTGTGCTGCATGAGGTAGTTTTATACTTTTAATACGTTGCTTATTAGAGGCATCAATAATACTGATAGTAGAGGAGTCCTTATTCGTTACCCATAACATTCCATCAGGAGCAAAAGCTAATGCACGAGGATTTTCTCCCACCTTTATTTCTGCAATCTTTTCCTGTGTTGCGACATTAAAACCACTGACACTGTTATTGTCAGGGTTTACATTCCAAATATGCCCCACTTCAGAAGTTCTATCATAAACAATACTCATCGAGCTTTTAGCGCGTCCATCCACTGGGAAAGCATTATGAATGGCTTGAATAAACTGATGGTAGCTAATATCACCATTTTCTTGTTTAACCATTAAAGTAGCCGTATAGCTGCCTGCCTTTGTAAAGCTATGATAGGTTCGTGGGCTAGAAGAGAAACCCGTTTCACCAGAACCATCACCAAACTGCCAGTTATACTGTAGATGATCTCCTCCATTAGTTTCTGCATCAAAACGAATATTTTTACCAACCTCTTTAGGTGGCTTTTGAATGGGAGTAATATTTAAATTTCCTATTATTTCCCAGTCAAACGCTATATCACTACTCAACCCCTTATTATCATTGACTGTGATCCTAGCATGGTACATTCCCAATGTTGATGGTGTGCCAGAAATAACCCCTGTGGTATTATTAATACTTAGCCCATTAGGTAGACCAGTCGCAACGTAGGTAAGCCAGTCTCCATTAGGATCAATTGCTGTAATTTTCAGACTAAATGTATCATTGATTAAACTCTCTTGATCATTGCTAGAACTAATAATTGGCGCAAGATTGACACCACCTACTGTATTTCCCTCAAGGTAAATATTCCAACTAAGCTGTATTTCCACCTGGCTATCATTAGAAGCAATCTTTATCTTACTAATATACTCGCCCTTCTGTGTCGCAATACCTGTTATCAAACCTGTATTACTATTAATACTCAAACCCTCTGGCAAATCAGTGGCACTAAAATCAATACTATTGTGCTGCTCACTTTCTACTGTAATAGCCAAAGAAACAACACTATTGAGCGCAATCATTTGATTCTCAGGCTGTTGAACCTTTAATCCACCCTGCGTAGAAACCTGAATAACTTTCGCAACCGAAGGAACATCATTATCATTCAATGCAAATAACATCCAAAAGCCTGGAGTCAAAATATTCTTATTGGCATGTGCCGTTAGGGTGTACTCGCCATTATTGTTATTAACAAATTCCGCATTAAGAAAACGCAAATCTGTATTAATCGCGTGAGTAGTTGATGACATTTTAATAAAACTGAATTTTTTAATGCTTGAATTCGTCTCAACGATAAACGCCTGACCATTTTTAATCTGATCAGGTGCTTGTAAAATCTCAGGGCGAACAGCTAATGAACCATCAGTATCAAAAAGATAGGAAGGGCTATAAACCTGTCCATTTTGATGATCAGCTGCGCAATCACACAGACCACCACCGGCTGATAATACCCTGCCATCTGTTAGCAACAATGCAATCGAATGGTAATTCCTTGGTACGGAGCTATCAGCAACGTCACGCCATTTATTGGTATCAGGATTCCAAATTTCAGGCGTAAGCACCGTACCTCTATCATCAAACTTTCGACCAGTCGTATTACCTCCGATAACAAGCAGTTCGCCTGTCGGCAACATAACGCCATTATGAAACTTACGAGGATGCTTCATTGCATCAACAGGCGTTATTTGAGGTAGAGAAGCGTTAATATCGATAACCATCGCTTTGTTCGTGCTTGTCTTATCACGCCCAGAAACAGCACCACCTGCTACTAAAAGTTTCCCCTCATCATACATAACCGTTGTGCCATGTTTTGGATACCAATCATTAAACACCTCTCCAACAGGTGTTATTTTTCCCAAACCATCCGTATCAATACGGTGCATTCGTGGTGTTGGCCCTGAATGAAAAATATCCCCCCGCGGTGTTAAATGTAATAAAGGCCACCAATTTTGCTCGTAATAACCATCGTACTGCAAAATAGGATCTTGCAAACTTACATTAGTCAACACTCGCCAGCCTGTATTTTCAGTCCACACCTCAGGATAACGTCCACCGCCTGTTCCCAATGCTGTAAAAACCTCGCCCGACGGAAGAGCAACACTCGTTGGATACCAACGTCCACGATGGGTATTATCAGACCGAGTCCATGTATTGGTTTTATAGTCAAAAATACTTGTTATTCTATCAATATTATTACCACCATTGACCAGTAAGCGTCCATCCTCTAATAAAGCAAGATGACCTGCAAACATATCGTGATGGGCATTATTATTAGCAATAAAATGCGCCGTTGATGGATTCCATGTGGATGCATAAGTAAAATCAGACCCACCAGGAAAACTAGTTTTCTCGCTGGCCGCCCAAGTAAGAATACGACCATCTGCTAAATTAGCAGCAGTCACAGGGATATGAGGCCAAGCAATAATATCGCCCCATTTTCCTGATACATAAGGAGACAAGGACTGTTTAGCCCTTTTAGCAATAGGATTTTCAAACGGAGGGTAATCTTTAGCTAATTTTGCTAAAAACGAATCCTCCGTAGCATGGGCGTTTTTATTATTATCTGTTATATGAGCAAACACAGGAAGGCAAATCAACAAACAACTAACTAAAATAAAACGAAACAACAGGGCAAACAAATTGGTGCTTTTCATAATAGTTCCTACGGGGGAAAGAAGCTATGTATTACAGTTTTCATTTAATTTGTGAACACTTATTCGTTGAACGGCAGTAAAGCAATAAGTAAATTACAAATTAGTATAACTACTACAGTAGTTACTAAAAACCACTATAGATCATGCTCAGGCGTAATGAACTATTTTTCTTAAAAAGCGGGCAGGATAGCTATATCATAGGCTTACAAGATCATTTTTAATTATTTTTTTAATTTGTATTTATTTCGCAACACTTTGTACTATTATACTACAAGGTTTACCACCCCATAGTGGATGAAGGTTGACATAACACTCAGCCATGACGTAAAATCTCGTGCATCTTTGGGGTCAGATTTATATAGCGTAAATTTTTTCTATATAAACTGGTTTTGATACATCAGGTCATTAACATTGACTGTTTTTAATTCGCATTCAGGTTAATTACTCCTTAATTAAGGAATAATCTGATGGTGTAATCAATACAGTGTGGTACAATACATACAGTAGAAAATTAACCT
>JAGLDT010000076.1 GCA_023145485.1 Cocleimonas sp.
GTTATTAAATCCTCAGCCCTAAGCAGATAAAGAGCCATAAAAATATGTTTAGAAAAAAGCGTCTAATGACTCTTCATTTTCCATACCTGCTAGCAGGGGTAGAGTAGGCTCTTGGTCATCGTTAATAATGGTATGAGTGGCACTGATTTCTATTGTATTAGCGGGAAATTTAATCTCTCCTTGCGGATTACTAATGACTAAAAGGAAAGTTTCATCGTCTTCATAGTGATTATCACCGAGAATATCAACTGCAATGGCAATATGGGTTTCTCCTGCTAAAATAGTGGCAGTACCTGATGTGGCAATATAGTCCTCGCCTGCTGTGGCGGTACCATCTCTAGTTTCATAGTGAAGGGTTGTATCGCTTGTTACGGCTTTGCCGATACTAAGTAAAAAATAATTAGGCATTAAACCATCATTTGCCTCAAGTACTTCTATGATGACTTCAGAAGATTCTGTCGGCGGTACGATTCTCCCATTATCTTTGGTATTGATTAGCTCTCGCTCACCGTCTTTAATAATCCAGAAATCATTATGATCATATTCATTAATAGTAATTTGTGGCGTATGCTCAGGGGTGTTTTTTATGCCTAAAGAGTCGGTTTGAATAAGTTGATTACCCGTTTGTTCAACATTGTCTTGATCAACTACTTTTATCCCAATTTGATGCCCATTTTTGATGATATTATCACTGATAACAACAGGTGCATTATGATGACCACCGTGAATAAAGATGGATTGCGTCCAAGCCCCATCCGCTACATCCAGCACATTATTAGTGATACGAATATCTTCACTATCCGTTAGTTGGATAAAATCAGCATGGTCGGTGGGTATATAGTCTTCTTCTTCATCTTCCTTCGGTAAAAATGCGGTTCCTATTGCGTTGAAATACCAGTCATCGTAGTCATATTGTTCATAGTTGGGGTGAAAATTGGCGATGGTATTATGATGAATATCAACCGATTTAATTTCCAACATATTAATACCATCTCTTTCAATATCATGAAGATAGCTATTGGTTATTTTAATATCACTACCATAGCGAATACCAATAGCATCGCGCGCATTTTTAACTTCTAAATGAGATAACGCCAAGTCACTGGAGTAAGAAATATTGATACCAATCGCCTCATTATTTTCAAGATCAAAGACACTATGTCCAACGACAAGGTTAGTGAGCTTAATCTGTTGTGATTCAAAAATATTGATACGGTTGATATTCGGTTTAGCATCAGCATCATACGCCTCTAAGCTTATTTGTTGCTTTCCGTTGATATTAATGCGTTCATAATCTCCTGATTTAACCCGAATAATATCTCCTTCTTGAGCAGTATCAATCGCGTTACGAAGATCCTGTGTAGTGGCTACAATAATTTCTCTTGACATAATGATGACACCCCTATTAGTTTGCAGTACATAAGGAATGTGGATGAAATAGCTTCGGGACGTTATTTCATCCATGCCCCTAAATGGTTTAAACTTTTCGATTCGCTTAGATTAGCATATTAATTTTTTTAATGTTGCTAATCAATATAGGTGTCTTATTGGGTGTTGCTGCTCTTTAATTCTAGTAGTCTTGCATCTATTTATTTTCTTAGGAACCGAGCGCTTTAGCCTCGGCTGATAAAGAGATTAAAATAGGTAGTCACTGTCAAACACATCACGTAAGCTTCGCTCTAGTGCTTTTTGTTCAAGATAGTCTTCTACATTGCGACGAATAATATGTGGTTTCATTCGTTTTTCTTTCTTTTTTTCTTCTTCTTCTTCTTCTATTTTTGCTAATTCATCAATATCATCTAGGCCAATCATATCCTCTAAAGTATCAGTATCAGAAATCATTGGTAATTGTTCTATATCTTGTAATGGTCGCATTATTATTTACTCCCTGCATCATTGCAGTACGATTTGTTATTATTTTTTAACTTGAAATAGTGGTTTATATTTAAGATCTATTAACAGTAGCTCTCTCTTATTTTCTATAGTTTAGAACTACTTATTGTCTATTTTTATTATTGATGATAGAAGCTGAATGCTGGATGAGTAGATTAATAAATAATCAAAAAAATACATAAGAAGACATTATGGCTACCTATTTTATATGGAAGATTCTCTGCTATTCACATCCTGTGTTTCCTGCCTCAACACAGACTACAACAGCTTGTATGAGCTTAAATTAGTAAGCATCATTTGATCATGATAAATTGCGAATGGTTTGTGATATGATTTACTATCAAAGTAATCAATACATTCTACTACAACCGCTTAATTTTAGGGCTGAGGATTTAATAACATCCGAAACTATAACGCAGAATTTTTGTTTCAGATTGGATGCTCTCAGGAGGCGCATAGTCATTTTACGCAACGATCTTAGAGCATTCAAACTGGGACAAAAAGGCAAGTTAGAGTTCGGGTGTTATTGAATCCTCAGTCCTTAGTGGGTGCGCTATGGCTTATCCATCCTATCAAATGGTAATGAGCGAAGGTATTAATCGAAAATAGGGTTTTAAACAATGAGGATGCTAATAATTGCTAGATTTCTGCTATCAATATTGTCTTTAAACACAGCTTCGGTCTTCCATATTTCAATACAACTTGCTAAGAGTTGCATGGCAATCAGTTTATTATTGCTACTCTCTCTATCAATCCATGCGGTTGAAAAAAATGAGAATCAGGGAAGTGATCAATCGGTTGCCAGTATTAATATTGTTGGTACAGGCGGTGATTTACATAAAAATTTAACGCTAAATCTCCCAACTCGTACTCCTGCGTGTACTGAACCTAAGGAGCAAGTTACACAGTTTGTTAAATCCATTAAAAAACGTTTCCGTAAAGCCTCGCGTGCGGTGGGTTATTATGATGCCCAATTTACGCCAAATACCCGTAGAGTTGAGGGGTGCTGGAAGATCACCATCGCGGTTAAAGCGAATCGTCCCGTCAAGGTGGCGTATGCAAGGTTTATAATAAAAGGGCAGGGGCTAACACAACAAGAGTTTAAAGAATTACGCAGTAAGCCTCCCTATCGGGGAGGTGATGTGCTTAATCATCAAAAATATACGGATTATAAGAGCCAATTAAAAGACACATCGCAAGCGTTAGGTTATTTTGATGCGGCTTTTGAAGTACATAAAATAACGGTGAATCCACTTAGATTTAGTGCAAATGTTGAGCTTGTTTTTAATACGGGTAAACGCTTTCGCTATGGCAAAGTAAAGATTAAACAAAAGGTAGTCCGTGATCATGTCATTCAAAGTTTTTTACAGATAAAAGAAGGCGATTTCTATAGCTCTGAAAAATTGATTCAACAGCAACAATCACTCCAATCCAGTGGTTTTTATGCAGATATAAAAATTAGTGCACTGCATAAACAGGCGGTTAATCATCATGTGCCAATTGAAATTAGCCTCAAAGCAAAAAAACGTAATGCTTGGAAGTTTAAGGTGGGGTATGGAACCGACACAGGACCAAGAATTAGTGGTGAATTAAATCGTCGCTGGACAAGTTCCAAAGGGCATGGTCTTAATTTAAGTGTGACAGCAGCGCCGAAGGTCAGTACTTTTAGCGCACGTTTAACGGAACCCAAAGCTGATCCTAAAAAAGGGACATTAAGTTATTTGTTAGAATGGCAACAGGATACCAACAATGACATTATCAGTCGTAGCTATAAATTAGGCGCTGAATTTACCCGTAAAACAGACACTAACTGGCAAGAAACAGCGTCAGTGACTTATTTGCTGGATACAACACAGGTGGGAGAGAACACGCCGACCAGATCACATTTAACCTTATTAGGGGTGGGTACAGAAAAAACCAAGGCTGATAATTATCTTTTCCCGCTCAATGGCTGGCGGATAAAAGCAAATCTGCAAGGTGCAGTAGAAAATATAATCAGTGATCAAAGTATTTTACAATTAAAAACAGACACCAAGCTGATTACTCAATTGGGGGATGGGCGTTTACTTGGACGTTTAGATCTGGGTACAACGTTTATTGGTGAGCTGGATGCCATGCCAAAAGACTTGCGCTTTTTTGCAGGTGGAGGACAAAGTGTACGAGGTTATAGTTTTAATTCACTCGGGGAAACCGATGCGAATGGTGATCTATTAGGTGGCAAGCATTTATTTGTGGGGAGTATTGAGTATGATTATCCCATTATTGACAAATGGGGAGCTGCGGTGTTCATTGATGCAGGTAATGCTTTTAATGATTGGAAAAAGTCGGATCTAAAATTAGGGGCAGGTATTGGAGCACGTTGGCGTTCGCCCGTTGGCCCTGTACGAATTGATATTGGCTTCCCAGAAAATAGATTGTCTGATCCGCATTTGCACCTGAGCATAGGCTCAGATTTATGAGAAAAAGTTTAAGTCAGCATCTTTTCTCCCCGATTGCTGTGATCCAAATATTGCTATTAAGTGTACTGCTTGTGCTTGCTGTTGCACTCGCAACGCCTTTAGGGCCTGCTTTAATTGAAAAAATCACCGCTTTCACCTTTGAACCGTTAGAGATAAAAGGGTTTCGCGGTAGTTTTTTGACAGACTTAACGATAGAGCGTTTAGTCTGGAAAGACCCAGCAACAACGGTTGAATTAGAACAAATAGCAATTGCTAAACCACGTTATGATATAGAAAACAATCAACTGCATACACCGACTGTACACGCTAAACGACTTGTCATTCGCTTACCTAAAAGTGATGATAGTCCTTCTGAAAAAATTCTCTCCCTGCCTGATTTTGCACTACCACTGAATATCAAAACTAATTCGCTAGCATTAGACTCCTTTGAAGTGATTCGTGAAAATGAGGTTATTTTTCAAATTAAAGATATTTTGCTAACGCAGCCCAATATTAATCAGGGAAAATTAGATGCAGAGGCTTTAGAGGCGAAATTAATCATTATTGGTTCACCACTTAATGTGAAATTAAAAGCTTTTGCCATGAATATGAATCAGCCCCATGATATGCAAGGTCATGGCTGGGCTGATTTTAGTAACCCCCAAATTGGCAAAGTAAATGCAGACTTTGAACTCGATGGTACGCTAACGGCTTATCATTTTAAGCTAAAAGCTGATTTAGATAATAAACAATTTAGCCCGCAAGCGATTCAGTTAGAAGGTAAGGGCGATTATGATCAGGTTACCGTTACAGAGATACAAACCCAGAGTCTTGATGGCAATATAAAAGGGACGGCGAAGGTAAAATGGACACCTGCATTAACGTGGCTATTTGATGGCAATGTACAGCAGGTAAAGCTGGGGCGCTATGTACCTGAGTGGCCAGCTGAGTTTGATGCAACCCTCAACTATAAAGGGGGCTATAACACTAGCCTCTACGGTATTTTAGAATTACAAACATTAGAGGGTACGCTCAAAGGTAAAAAAATCAGTGCTAGTGGTAAAATAGAGCATCAAGACAAGCAGGTCACTTTGCAAAATGTCTTAGCACATCTAGGAAAAAATAAGATACAGGCAAGTGGTAAAGCCAGCCCACCTTTTGATCTTAGTTGGGATATTAATGCGACCCATCTAAACCAAATTTTACCCGATTTATCAGGACAATTAATTGCTAAAGGCACCTTAAATGGCACGTTAGAACAACCCATATTAAATGCCAAGCTCGATGCTAGGAAAATTCGCTATCAACAGTATAAACTGGGTTCTGCAAATCTCATTGCAACCTCTAAACTAGGCATTTACAGCTTGCGCGGTGATTTAAAACAGCTTGATTTAGATCAGAAAAAAATTAGCAAAGCATCGTTAAATGCCTCAGGAACCATTGAAAATCATCGAGCCAAACTTGCTTTTACTCATCCTGATGCCAAGGTGACATTACAAGCAAAAGGCAGTTGGAAAGAACCGCAATGGCAAGGCACACTGAAACAGTTACAACTTGATACACGACAGGTTTCTAAGTGGACGCTACAAAAACCAGTGCAAATTAATGCCTCAAAAGATCAGCTTAAAACCAATCAATTTTGCCTTTCTAATGGCTCAGCGAAAAGCTGTTCAAATATTAATTGGTCAGCAACAACAGGGATTGATATTGAAGGTAATTTAAAAAGTACCCCGTTAGCCTTATTAAAACCTTTTTTACCCAAAGATATTGAATTAAAAGGCAGCGTTAATGGGCGTTATAAAGTAAAAAAGCAAAATAATAAACTCCTAGGGGATGTTGCATTGCAATTGCCTAAAGGCTCTGTTTCCGTTGGAAAAGGTAAGAATAAACAAAAGCTTGATTATCAGTCACTCACCCTTAAAGCCATTATTAATGGTCAGAACATTACGGCAAAGACCAAGTTATTACTTAAAAATAAAGGGGAGTTAACCGCTGATGCGAATATCATTTTGGCAAAAAGTGGCAATCAACATCAAATCGATGCCAAAGGAAAGTTAAACCGTATTCCATTAATGATGGCAAGACCTTGGCTACCGAAAGATATTCAACTCAATGGTCGTGTGAATGGCAGCTTTAAATTAAAACAAAAAAATGGAAAAGCAGTGGGTGATGTCGCACTAAAATTACCCGCAAGCTCCGTTTTTTATGGGCAAGGCAAGCAGAAACAACGTCTTGACTATCAATTGCTCACCGTTAAAGCATTGATTAATGATCGAAAAATCACAGCAAAAACACACCTTAAGCTTAAAAATAAAGGTGAGTTAAGTGCAGATGCTAATATCGTACTCGCAAAAAGTGGCAGTCAGCATCAAATTGATGCCAAAGGAAAGCTAAAGCGTATTCCCTTAGTGATGGCAAGACCTTGGCTACCGAAAGATATTCAACTCAATGGTCGTGTGAATGGCAGCTTTAAATTAAAACAAAAAAATGGCAAATCAATCGGTGATGTCGCACTACAATTACCTGCTAGCTCGATTCTTTATGGTCAAGGCAAGCAGAAACAACGTTTTAATTATCAATCACTCACCCTTAAAGCACTGATTAATGATCGAAAAATAACAGCAAAAACACACCTTAAGCTTAAAAATAAAGGTGAGTTAAGTGCGGATGCTAATATCGTACTCGCAAAAAGTGGCAGTCAGCATCAAATTGATGCCAAAGGAAAACTAAAGCGTATTCCCTTAGTGATGGCAAGACCTTGGCTACCGAAAGATATTCAACTCAATGGTCGTGTGAATGGCAGCTTTAAATTAAAACAAAAAAATGGAAAAGCAGTGGGTGATGTGGCATTACAGTTACCCGCAAGCTCCATTTTTTACGGGAAAGGCAAGCAGAAACAACGTCTTGATTATCAATCACTGCTCCTTAATGCGGTTGTTAATGATAAAAAAATTACGGCTAATACTAAGCTACTCCTTAAAAATAAAGGTAAATTGAGCGCTAATGCCAATATTACGTTGGCAGAGAAGAGTAAAAATCATCAAATTAAAGTAAACGGCAAACTCCATCGCATTCCCTTAGTCATGGCAAGACCTTGGCTACCCAAAGAACTTCAATTAAAGGGCAGTGCTAATGGATATTTCAATCTGCAACAGAAAAAGGGCAAGGCAGTGGGTGATGTATCATTGCAATTGCCAGCAAGTGTTGTTGTTTATGGTACGGGCAAACAGAAGCAACGCATTGATTATCAGTCAGCAACACTTAAAGCCATTATTAATGGCAATAAAATTAATGCAAATACAAAACTGATATTAAAAAATAAAGCTAAATTAAGTGCAGATGCAACGCTTAATTTAGCGGAGAAAGGCAACCCGTTTAAAATCAGTAGCAAAGGGAAATTAACTCGACTGCCATTAGCAATGCTAAAACCGTGGCTTCCTAATACCTTGCAATTAAAAGGCAGTGCTAATGGGCAATTTAAACTAAAACAAATCAATGGAAAAAGAATTGGTGATATTGCATTACAATTACCTGCAAGCTCTCTTATTCTTGGCAGAGGTAAAACAAAAGAACAAATAGGCTATAAATCACTAACCCTTAGAGCCATTATTAACGGGAATAAAATTACCGCTAATACAAAACTATTGCTTAATAATAGGGGAGAGTTCATAGCAGACGCGACGGTTAATTTGGATAAAAAGGGAAGTCTTCAGCAAATTAATGCAAAAGGAAGACTCAATCGCATTCCTCTGGCAATGGCTAAACCTTGGTTACCACCGTCACTTAAACTTAATGGCAGTGCCAATGGTGCTTTTAAGCTTAAACAAGCCAAAGGATCAAGGACAGGTGATCTACTGATTCAGCTTCCTAATAGCAGTTTAAGCTATAGAGATGAGGCGGGCGAGGTTAATCAATTTAACTATCAGAATGCCTTTATTAAAGCGACTATTAAGAATAAAACCATCATTGCTAACTCAAAAATGCAGTTACATAATCGTGGAGACTTTTCTGCTAATGCAAAAATATTATTAGGTGCTAATAGCAAAAGCCACCGCATTCAAGGCAAAGCAATGGTTAATATACCCAATATTAACTGGATGCAAAGTTTTGTACCGCAAACCACTAATTTACGGGGTAGGGTAACAAGTAATATCGCCTTTAATGGCATATTATTAAGCCCTAAAATTAGTGGACAAGTTGCATTACAAGATGCTTCCTTAAAACTACCTAAAGTAGGCACTTACTTTAGAAAGATTAATTTAAGTGTTAAAGCGAATAGTGCTAATAAAGCCATTATTAACGGCTCTTTAATTTCAGGAAAGGGAAAGGCAACCTTATCAGGTTTTATTTCATTGCGGAATTTACGACAATTAAATGCTGAAATGAAACTCAAAGGTTCTAACCTACAGTTTATTAACACCCATGAAGCCCTTGCGCTAATGAACCCTGATATTAGGATTAAAATCACTCCAAAGACCGTTGATATACTCGGTAAAATTCATATTCCTAATGCAAAAATCAATCTTAATGCCATTCCCGAATCTAGCGTAGACGAATCAGAAGATGTGATTGTGATTGGCGAAAAGAAAGCGGATGGTAGCTTCTCTGCGGTTAAAATTCATCCCAATTTAATTGTTTCACTAGGGAAACACGTAAAATTCAAAGGCTTTGGATTGGATACTAAACTCAGTGGCTCCGTTAGGGTGACCCATGATAAACAAGCCATTTTGACCCAAGGCAGTATAAAAATCAGCGAAGGACGTTACGAAGCGTACGGGCAAAATTTAACCATTAATAATGGGCGATTAGTTTTCAATGGTCCACCTACACACGTTGGAATGGACGTAAAAGCAATGCGTCAAATCGAAGATATTAGTGCAGGCATTCACCTCACAGGTACTTTACAACAGCCTAAAACAAAACTGTTTTCTAGCCCAAGCCTTTCAGAAAGTAATATTTTAAGCTACCTCCTAACAGGGCATAGCATGGCAGATATTACAGGTAGTCAAACTGCTTTACTGATGCAAGCCGTGCGTAGTTTAAATATTGTTAATGGGGATGGATTAATGCGTAATATAGGCAACTCACTAGGACTCGATGACCTTAGCCTCGTCCCCAAAGACGACCTTAAAAAGAGCGAATTACGCCTTGGAAAAAACTTAGGGTCAGGACTCTATGTACGCTATATTGTTGGTATATTTGATGCCATGCAGAAAGTAGCATTAGAATATAAAGTCAATCGATACCTAAATTTAGAAGCACAGGCAGGTGCAGAAGCACAAAGTTTAGACTTTATCTATAAAGTTGAAACTGATTGACTTAAAGACTTCTATTTGCGCGTTTATTTCCTTGGAGTAGCCTTAGATCAAAGGGGCTAGCCATTTAATAAATCCAATTTAACTATAAATATTCATTTATTATATGATTCATCAACAAGACACCATTGTAGCGGTTGCTACCCCATCAGGTCGTGGCGGTGTGGGCATTATTCGCGTTTCAGGTGAGCTGTCTGCAGAAATTGCTACTGCTATTATTGGCTATATTCCATCACCTAGAAAAGCGGTTTACACCGAATTTAAATCGGCACAACAGGCGATATTAGATAGTGGTATTGCTATTTATTTCCCTGCCCCTCATTCGTTTACGGGTGAGCATGTGATCGAATTTCAAGGCCATGGTGGCCCTGTTGTGCTTGATATGGTGCTCAAGCGTTGCCTTTCCTTAGGTGCAAGAATCGCCAGACCTGGTGAGTTTTCAGAGCGTGCTTTCCTTAATGATAAACTCGACTTAGCACAGGCAGAAGCAATTTCAGATTTGATTGATAGCAGTTCTGAGCAAGCCGCCCGCTCTGCGCTACGCTCATTACAAGGGCATTTTTCTATAGCTATTAATGAGTTATTACAAGGCTTAATAGAACTGCGTGTTTATGTTGAAGCAGCTTTAGACTTTCCTGAGGAAGAAATAGATTTTCTTGCCGATAAAGCGGTGACTGATCGTCTTGAGCGTATCAAACAGCAACTTCATACCATTTTCAGCAAAGCCAAGCAGGGCAGTTTATTACGTGAAGGCATGCAATTAGTGATCGTTGGTAAGCCGAATGCAGGTAAATCAAGTCTACTCAATGCACTTTCAGGGAATGATACCGCAATTGTAACCGAGATAGCAGGAACCACCCGTGATGTATTACGTGAAACCATTCACCTTGATGGTATGCCACTGCACATTGTCGATACCGCAGGGTTGCGTCATAGTGATGACCTTGTTGAAAAAATAGGAATTAAACGCGCTTGGCAAGAAGTAGAAAAAGCAGATTTAATTTTATTGTTAATCGATGAAACGGAGAATAATAGCGAAGATAATCAAACTATTTTGGAACGACTACCCACCACTTTACCTATTTTACAAGTGCATAATAAAATAGACCTCAGTAATACCACCTCAGGCTTACGTGATAATAAAATTTATATCTCAGCCAAACAACTGATCGGTATAGACCAACTAAAAAATGAACTCAAGCAACACATGGGGTATCAAAGTGAAAGCGAAGACAGCTTTATCGCCCGTCGTCGTCACCTGCAAGCACTAGAAGAAACACAGCAAGCGGTCGATAATGCCGAAGTTCAATTAAAACAATATAATGCAGGCGAGCTAATGGCAGAAGAATTGCGTATAGCCCAAGATACACTCGGGCAGATTACAGGACGCTATACATCGGATGACCTTTTAGGAGAAATTTTTAGTAATTTCTGTATAGGAAAATAGTAAGTACAACAATCCAAGCCGTAGCCTGTATGAAATCGTGCGAAATACGGCATGGTTCAAAGTAAGGTAACAAATTAACGTTTAAAAAAGCAGTCACAAGGTATTCTTAGTGTAGTAATTCAGGGCTTAGGATACCATTTT
>JAGLDT010000077.1 GCA_023145485.1 Cocleimonas sp.
ACCTATGAGCGTGTTGATCAGCCTCGTGGTGAATTTTTCCATACGGATTGGACAAAAAAATAATGAAACAGCTTTTAGATAATTGCACCTTTGTCATTTTTGGTGCAACAGGTAATTTAGCACGAACCAAGTTAATGCCTGCTCTTTATCATCTGTGCATGGATGACTTGCTCCCTAAAGATATTACTATTTTAGGGGTGGCGCGTAGTATTGCTGATAGGGATGAGTGGCTTACCGAGTTAAGAAGTGATCTTAAAGGTTGTGTCAGAGATGGTTTAGATGAGGCTGTTTTTAAACGTTTTTGTAGCCACTTGGATTGTTTGCGAACAGGACTAAGGACGACTGAAGACTATCAGCAACTCAGTGATTATATTGAGAAGAAAAACTTTTCAAAAAATATTGCTTTTTATTTTTCACTACCACCCTCTTTATATGCTGCTGTGGTTGCCTCGTTGAGTGGTATTGGTTTATTAAAACAAGAGCAGGGCTGGCGACGTGTCGTGGTGGAGAAGCCCTTTGGTTCTGACTTAGAAACGGCTAAAAATCTGCAACGCCATTTTGAACGCTGTTTAGAAGAGTCGCAAATTTATCGTATTGATCATTATTTGGGTAAAGAAACGGTGCAGAACGTGCAGGTATTTCGTTTTGCTAATTTACTCTTAGAGCCTTTATGGAATCGTAACTATATTGATCATGTTCAGATTTCTCATGCGGAAACGATTGGTATTGGTTCTCGTAGTGTCTATTACGATGGTATTGGTGCATTGCGGGATATGATTCAAAGTCATTTATTGCAATTATTATCACTGGTCGCAATGGAACCACCTGTTTCAATGCAGGCAGAAGATTTACGTGATGAGAAAGTGAAACTACTGCGTTCTATTAGTGCCATTCCTAAAGGTTCTGTTTCTAGTCATGCTTTTCGTGCTCAATATGCCGCGGGAGATGTGGATGAAAAGATGGTCAAAGGCTACCTGCAAGAAGAAAATATTCCACAAGACAGTGTTTGCGAGACTTACGCTGCCCTAAAGCTCTACATTAATAACTGGCGTTGGCGCGGTGTGCCGTTTTATTTACGCACAGGCAAGCGAATGAAAGAAAAGCATTCAATGATTGCTATTTGTTTTCGTCAAACGCCTAAGCAATTTTTCCGCACGTCACAGTTAGAGCAATTTAAACCAAACTGGTTATTGATTGGGATTCAACCTGATGCATCATTGCGGATGGAGCTTACCGTTAAAAAGCCAGGGTTGGAGATGCAAACAAAAGTGATTAGTTTGGATGCTAGCTTTAATGATGATGTTAGTCGTGATGCCTATGAAGGTTTGTTACTGGATGTGATGGAAGGGGATCATAGTCTGTTTCTACGTTCTGATGAGGTTGAAGAGTCATGGAAAATCATTGATCCTGTATTGCGTTCATGGGCTTCACAGCAAGATTATATTCGTACTTATGATTCAGGCAGTTGGGGCCCAGAAGAATCATTACGCCTATTTGAAAAAGAAGGACAGCGTTGGCGGAGTTCTTTAGAGCCTGAGTAAGCTAATCCTTACGTTTTTGAATAAATAAAATAACAAACGGGGGGGTATTAATGGGAGAAAATGAGATTAATAATTGGCAAGTAAAACCAACAGCAAATGATGTTGCCTTAGCAGCACGGGATATTATTGTTGATGCAGCAGCACAGGCAATACAAGCGCGTGGTATTTTTAAGATTGTTTTAGCAGGTGGGACAACACCAAAGCAGATTTATAGTTTGCTGGCTGAAGAAAGTTGTCATTGGGAGCAGTGGCGTATCTATTTGGGGGATGAGCGTTGTTTACCTGTGGATGATCCTGAGCGAAATAGTCAAATGATTGAATCTACCTTTCTTGATAAAGTTGACTTTCATCATAAAAATATCCATTTTATACCCGCCGAATTAGGGGCTGTTGAAGCCACTGCAGAATATGAACAAATAGTGCATGCTGCATTACCTTTTGATCTTGTTATGCTAGGGGTGGGAGAAGATGGGCATACGGCTAGTTTGTTTCCCGAACATCAGCATAATGAAAATGAGTGGGTACATGCCGTTTTCAATGCACCTAAAGCCCCTGCTGATCGTGTTTCCATGAGTACTGCATCACTGAGTCAAAACAGAACGTTATTACGTCTTATTACTGGAGCAAGTAAGTATGATGCTGTCAAACAGTGGGGTGATGGGAAAGATTTACCGATTGCTAGAATAAGCACTTTAGACAATGAAATTACCTTATTAGATCAATCTGCTACTGGAAAAGCATGAATAAGCAAAAAAATAAACCGTTCACTCAGCTTCCTTCTCATGCCAAGTTACTACAACATTTTGAAAAAATAAAAAAACTGCATATGCGGCGATTATTTAGTGTCGATCCGCATCGTTTTGATAATTTTTCATTACAACAAGGTGATTTATTACTGGATTATTCTAAAAACCGTGTCACCAAAGAAACAATCTCTCTTCTTTGTGATTTAGCAAGAGAAGCCAATCTTGAGCAATGGCGTGAACACATGTTTAGCGGTGAAAAAATAAATAATACAGAGAATAGGGCGGTACTGCATACCGCATTACGAAACTGTACCGATAAGCCTGTTTATGTTGATGGCAAGGATGTCATGCCAAAGATAGGAGCAGTTATTGATAAAATGCAGGCTTTTTCAGAAAAAATACAATCAGGTGAATGGAAAGGGTTTACGGGAAAGTCAATAACGGATGTGGTGAATATCGGGATTGGTGGCTCTGATTTAGGCCCGCGTATGGTGTATGAAGCGTTAAAGCCTTATCACTATAAAAACTTGCTCTTGCATTATGTTTCCAATGTAGACGGTGCGCATATTCAATGTGTGCTTGAGCGACTCAACCCAGAGACTACGTTATTCATTATTGCCTCAAAAAGCTTTACGACCCAAGAAACACTTAGCAATGCACATGTGGCACGAAATTGGTTATTAGACCATATGGGGCAGAATCAAAAAGCTACAGGTAAACATTTTGTGGCTGTTTCCACTAATGCCAAGCTGGTTAAGGCTTTTGGTATTGATCTACATAATATGTTTGAATTTTGGGACTGGGTTGGTGGCCGTTACTCCTTATGGTCTGCGATTGGTTTATCCATTGTAGTTGCTGTTGGTGTCGATAATTTCAATAAATTGCTGTTGGGTGCATTGGAAATGGATGAGCATTTTCAAGAAGCGCCGTTTGAGCAAAATATGCCAGTGATTATGGCATTACTGGGTATTTGGTATAATAATTTTTTCCATGCTGAATCCTACGGCATCTTACCCTATGATGATTTCTTGCGGAGCTTACCGCAATATCTGGAACAAGCGGATATGGAAAGCAATGGCAAATCAGTTGATCGTTATGGCAATAAAGTCAATTATGCAACAGGGCCTATTATCTGGGGAACATCAGGTATTAATGGGCAACATGCGTTTTATCAGTCCTTGCATCAAGGGACAAAAATGGTTCCTGCTGATTTTATTGTTTCAATGCAAACCCACACCGTGTTTCAAGAACAGCACGACATTATGATTTCTAATGTATTCGCACAGACAGAAGCCTTAATGCGGGGTCGAAATCTTGAAGAAACGAAGGCTAATTTGCTCTCAACAGGTCGTGTCTTGAGTGGGGGAGATGCCAGTATTCCGCATATGGTGTTTGAGGGTAATCATCCGAGTAATACTATTTTAATTAAAAAATTATCACCGCACTCGCTCGGTATGTTGTTAGCTTTATATGAGCACAAAATTTTTGTACAAGGCATTATCTGGAATTTAAATTCATTTGATCAATGGGGGGTTGAATTAGGAAAGCAACTTGCCAAACGTATTTTGGATGATATTCACCAACCGTTTGAAACCACGTCACATGACTCATCAACTAATGCTTTGATTAATTATTATCATCGTACCGTGGGTCGAAGAGCCTAGTAATTAACCAAAATAACGTCGATAAAATGCTAATGTAATTAGTTGTTTTAATTAGGAAATATAGAGTTATTTTGTCGCCTTTAATTTAAACAGAAAAGTGCTTGATTTTGATAATAATCAAGGTTAATTTAGAGTAACTAATTTACAATAAACTTTCTTTTTTATGGTTATTTAGGGGTGAAAGGACGTTCCTAACATGACTTTTTTTGAAAAGATAATAAAAAATATACAGTGTGTCGCAATAAATTTAAGTTGTGAGGTTTGTGGCACCTTAGGAGTGAAAATTTAATAGCTTCCCACCCTTTAGAGGTTATTAAACTTTCATTCGCTAGTATTGCATCATCAATGTGCCGATAAATAATAATTGTTTGTCGATAATACTTACCACCATAAAATAAAATAAATACAATGAATAAAAAAAATGAGCCTTTTACTCAGCTTCCAGCTTATGGGAAGTTGAAAGATCATTATGTTCGAGTGAAGAACTTGCATATGCGTCGCTTATTTAGTGTTGATCCAAATCGCTTTAAGAAATTCTCTGTGAAGCATAATGGTCTATTGCTAGATTACTCCAAAAACCGTATCACGACTGAAACTATTCCTCTACTGTGTGATCTTGCTCGTGAAGCAAATCTTGAACAATGGCGTGAACGCATGTTTCGCGGTGATAAAATTAATAATACTGAGAATAGGGCGGTGTTGCATACCGCTTTGCGTAATTGCTCTGATAAGCCTGTCTATGTGCGTAATAAAGATATTATGCCTGAGATTCGGAGTGTCATTGATAAAATGCAATATTTCTCAGAGAAGATACGGACTGGTGAGTGGAAGGGCCATACGGGAAAACGAATTACCAGCATTATTAATATTGGCATTGGTGGCTCTGATCTAGGACCTAAGATGGTGTATCAGGCATTAAGACCTTATCATCATAAAAAATTAAGAGTGTATTTTGTATCAAACGTGGATGGCGTTCATATCGATGAAATACTGGAGCCATTAAACCCTGAGACAACACTGGTTATTATTTCATCCAAAACATTTACCACCCAAGAAACGCTAAGCAATGCTTATGTTGCTCGTGAGTGGTTATTACAACGTCTAAACGATGAAAAAGCCATTGCAAAACATTTTGTTGCAGTCTCCACTAATAAAAAAGCGGTGCAAGCATTTGGTATTGATTCTCAGAATATGTTTGAGTTTTGGGATTGGGTTGGCGGTCGTTATTCTTTGTGGTCAGCGATCGGTTTATCGATTGTTATTGCCGTGGGTTCCGATAACTTCAATAAGTTATTGCTTGGCGCTAATGAAATGGATGAGCATTTTCAAGAAGCCCCCTTTGAACAAAATATGCCCGTTATTATGGCGTTATTAGGTATTTGGTATAATAATTTCTTTAAAACTGAATCCCACGGTATTTTTCCTTACGATGATTATCTGCGTAGCTTGCCCATGTATTTAGAACAGGCGGATATGGAGAGCAATGGTAAATCAGTGGATCGTAACGGACGTAAAGTAGATTATCCAACAGGGCCGATTATTTGGGGAACATCAGGTATTAATGGGCAACATGCTTTTTACCAGTCTTTGCATCAAGGCACTAAAATGATTCCTGCTGATTTCATTATTTCATTGAAAACCCATAGTCATTATCAGGAACAACATAATAT
This sequence comes from Cocleimonas sp., assembly GCA_023145485.1. GTDB lineage: Bacteria > Pseudomonadota > Gammaproteobacteria > Thiotrichales > Thiotrichaceae > JAGLBW01. The sequence continues at coordinate 5,622 of JAGLDT010000077.1, forward strand.
TTTATTTTCTAATGCATTAGCACAGACAGAAGCCTTAATGCGTGGGCGTAATATTGATGAAACGTATGCAGATATTCAGGCGAGTAAACATCGTCCTGTCACGGGTATTTCTAAACGTATTAACCATATGGTGTTTGAAGGTAATAACCCAACGAATACCTTACTGATTGATAAATTATCGCCACGAACATTAGGCAGTTTATTAGCGCTGTATGAGCATAAAATTTTTGTACAAGGTGTGATTTGGAATCTGAATTCATTTGATCAGTGGGGTGTTGAATTAGGCAAACAACTTGCCAAGCAGATTTTGAATGATATTCACCAGCCCTATGGAACAAGATCACATGATGCTTCTACTAATGCCTTAGTTAATTATTACCGTGACACCATTACGGAAAATTCGGCGATTCGAGCGTAAGTAATGAAGATATTAGCGGCAGATATTGGTGGCACAAAAAGTTGGCTTTGCTTGTATCAAGTTGACCCATCTAATAAGAATGAAGCAGAGGTCATATACGAACACCGTTATGCCAGTGCAGATTTTAGTGATTTTTCATTCTTGCTGACTGATTTTTTACAACAGGCAAAGACAGAGAAAAATATTGAGTTGATGTGTTTAGCTTTACCAGGGGTGATTCAACAAGGTTATAGTCGTTTAACTAACCTTGATTGGGAATTAGATCAAGGGCAGTTAGCGCAAGCCTTTGGGATTGAAAAAGTTGTCTTTATTAATGATTTTCAAGCGGCCGCAATGGGCGTTAATCATTTAGAAAAATCGGACACTATTACGCTGAATGTGGCTAAAACAGAGCAGCAAGCAATTACGGTAGTAACGGGGGCTGGGACGGGTTTGGGATTGGCATGGATGGATAATTCACAATCCCCCCTGCAATTATTCTCTACGGAAGGCGGGCATTGTGATTTTGCGCCTGTGAATGATCAGCAAATTGAATTACTTCGATTTTTACAGCAACAATATACACACGTTTCTTATGAACGAATCTTATCAGGTGCGGGATTAGTGCAGTTGTATCGTTTTTTAAACCCGAATGATCAACGTATTCTGATAACAAAAACGGTTTTAATGACCCAAATTATCCATCAGTTAGCAATGGATAGCAGTACACAATGGCATCATCAAGCAACCGCCACCATTGATTTATTTGTACAAATTTATGCAGCCTATATTGGCAATTTAGCTCTGCTTTATAAACCTGCTGGCGGTATTTATATTGCTGGTGGTATTGCCACCCACATCTTGCCTTGGATGCAAGGGGAAAAATTTCTAACCCATTATTTAAAGAAAGGCAGAATGCAACACGTAGCAGAACAAACCGCCCTGTATCTTGTGACAAATACACGTCTTGGATTACAAGGTGCATTTCATTTTGCTATCGATCAACACATTGAGAAGGGGAGTCTTCAATGACGAAACAGCAGACAGAGCAATCTAAAAAATACCAATATTATGTGGAGCCGAGTATGGTCACGGAGTTAAACCGTAAGACCTTAGTGCTAATACTCGCGGGTGGCGAAGGGTCTCGTTTGAAAGATTTAACCAAATGGCGCGCTAAACCTGCGGTTCCATTTGGGGGTAAATACCGAATTATTGACTTTGCATTATCCAACTGTGTTAACTCTGGATTACGCAAAATTGGTGTTTTAACACAATACAAAGCCCATTCTTTATTGCGTCATTTGCAACGGGGCTGGAGCTTTATGCGCGATGAAATCGGCGAGTTTGTTGAGCTATTACCCGCACAGCAACGCACCGATGAAAAAGAATGGTATAAGGGCACCGCCGATGCGCTTTATCAAAATCTTGATATTATGCAACGTCACGCAGCAGAGTATGTGATTGTGCTCGGCGGTGATCATATTTACACCATGGATTATACCAAAATGCTGATTCAGCACGTGCAGTCGGGCGCAGACTTTACGGTCGGCTGTATTGAAGCACCGCTGGAGGAAGCGAAAGATTTTGGGGTGATGTCATTAGATGATGATATGCGGATTGCGGGTTTTACTGAAAAGCCAAAGAACCCAGAGCCAATGCCAGGTAATCCTAATGCGGCGTTAGCTTCGATGGGAATTTATGTGTTCTCCACGCGCTTTTTATACAATGCTTTGGTTGAGGATGCTTCAACACCGAATTCATCGCATGATTTTGGTAAAGATATTATTCCCCGCAAAATTAAAGATTCCGTGGCGATGGCCTATGCTTTTCGTAATGAAGAAACAGGCAAACCCGCTTATTGGCGTGATGTGGGTAATTTAGATTCTTATTGGAAAGCCAATATGGAAATCTGTGCCATTGAGCCTGAGCTAAATCTTTATAGCCGTGATTGGCCAATTTGGACTTATCAAACCCAAAATCCACCCGCAAAATTCATTTTTGACGATGAAGACCGTCGAGGTGCAGCGATTGATTCTTTGGTTTCAGCAGGTTGTATTATCTCTGGCGCACGTATTAAACGTTCGGTTATTTCATTCGCAACCACTATTGAGAGCCATTCTTTAGTGAAAGATAGCGTTATTCTACCTAAAGTTCATATTGGTAAAAATTGTCGTTTGACTCGCGTTATTATTGACAAAGGCACCGTTATTCCTGATAACACCATTATTGGCGAAGATGCCGAAGAAGATGCAAAGCGTTTCCATGTGACACCTGATGGTATTGTACTGGTGACCCCCTTAATGTTAGATCAACAACTGTATACGCTTGCGGGCGACGAAAGTTGGAGGCATACCTATTAATGAACGTTGTGCTTTGCTGGCATATGCACCAGCCCTATTATCGAGAAGGACTTGAAGGGAAATATCAACTGCCTTGGGTTTATTTACACGGTATAAAGGACTATACCGATATGGCAACCCATTTAGAAAATCACCCTAAGATGCGTGCTGTCATTAATTTTTCACCCGTTCTATTAGAGCAGTTGGACGATTATGTGACGGAGCTAAAGGGGTTTCTAAATCAGCGCGATGAATTGCTGGTTGAAATGTCAGATCCTTTATTGGCGTTATTAACGGGCGTGACTGATATACCGTCTGAGATTGAAGAGCGCAAACGCTTAGTTGAAGACTGTAAACGCTGTTATGCCCCGCGTTTAATCGACCCTTACCCCGCCTTTAAACGCATTGTCGATTGTTTAGATGATGCCGTGGCTAAAGTGGATGAGAATCACCATTTTCCTTTAGGTTATTTAGAAGATCAGTACTTTATTGATCTACTGGTTTGGTATCATCTGGCATGGTTAGGGCATTCGCTACGGCATACTGACGTTGCACAGCGATTAATGGCAAAAGAGCATAATTACAGCCTTGAAGATCGCCATGATTTGCTGACGTTAATTTATGAGAGTTTAGCAGGCATTATTCCTCGCTATCGGACACTCGCAGAACAGGGGCGTATTGAATTATCACTCACGCCTTATGCGCATCCTATTATTCCGCTACTCAATAACTTTGACAATATGGTTTGCTCGTTACCGTTTGCACCTACCCCTAATTGTGAAAATTACCCTGATGGATTGTCACGTTCTTATTGGCATATGAAAAAAGGGATTGAAGTCTTTGAGCATTATTTCCACCAAAAACCGAAAGGCGTTTGGCTTTCAGAAGGTGGATTAAGCCCCGATGCAATTCAATTATTGAATGATTTTGGTATTAGTTGGACTGCTTCAGGTGAAGATGTGTGGCGTAATACCTGTAATTTAGTCGGTTGCAATCAAGAGGACATGAATAATAAACGCGCTTTGTTTAAACCGTATCAATACCAAGATTGCAAGACGAAAATGTATTTCCGTGATGACGGGTTATCCGATTTTATTGGCTTTGAATACAGTCATTGGAATGCAGAAGATGCGGCGCAGAGTTTTGTGGGTCATTTAGAAAATATTGATGATTTTTTAGGTGACGATGCGGATAAGCAGGTGGTTTCCATTATTCTAGACGGTGAAAATGCATGGGAATATTATATTGATAATGGCTATCCGTTCTTGGATGCGTTGTACGATAAATTATCCAATAATCCCAAAGTAAACATGAGCACTTTTGCTGATTTATCCGAGAAATTAGAAGCAACGCGTGTGGATCAACTTTGTTCAGGGAGTTGGGTTTATGGCTCTTTTTCCACTTGGATTGGTCAGGAAGATAAAAACCGTGCATGGGAATATTTAGTTAGCGCAAAAAAGATGTACGACCAACAAATTAAATCAGGGCGTTTATCATCCAAGGTGCTAGAAAAAGCAGAGTTACAATTAGCGATTTGTGAAGGTTCTGACTGGTTCTGGTGGTTTGGGGATTATAATTCATCAGGGAGTGTCAGTGATTTTGATATTTTATACCGCACTCAACTGCGATTACTGTATGAAATATTAGGGATGACTGCCCCTAAAACCTTAGAACACCCCATTTCCTTCGGCGGTGGCGACTCCGAGAATTCAGGCACTATGCGTAGAAATAAATAATGCAATATACAGATATCATGCAGGGCGATACGCGTATCGCGGGTGTGCTACTGCACCCCACTAGTTTACCTTCTGGAAAGTTAGACCAAGATGTCTTCCGCTGGTTAGACTTTATGGAAGAAGCAGGTTTAAAACTATGGCAAGTGTTGCCATTAGGTGTGCCTCAGGGGAATTTATCACCTTATCAATGCTACTCTGCCTTTGCTTTGAATCCTGCTTTATTGGAAATAGACACTTCGGAGAATGGCGTTGTTGAAGCCACGTCGGCTCAAGATAATAAAGAGTACCAGCAATGGTTACAGCAAGAGGATTATTGGCTGGATGATTATGCGCTATTTATGGCACTTAAACGGGTGTTTAAATATCAAGCATGGTATCAATGGGAAGCCCCTTATAAGAACAGAGACTCGAATACATTAGCAAATTTCAAACAGCAATACAGTGTGTTGATTGAAAGCATTATTTGGCAACAGTATCAACTCTACACCCGCTGGCAAACCATTCGTGATTATGCAACCGAGAAAGGCATTTATCTCTTTGGCGATATGCCTATTTTTGTTGCTCATGACAGTGCTGATGTGTGGGCGAATCAGACTAGTTTTTTATTGGATGACCAAGGTATGCCCACGGTGGTGGCGGGTGTTCCGCCTGACTATTTTTCTGAAACAGGTCAACGCTGGGGCAATCCGCATTATAACTGGGATGCAATGCAGGAGAATGGTTTTGATTGGTGGTTGAAGCGTTTGCATAATCATTTGCAACTGTTTGATTTGGTTAGAATTGATCATTTTCGTGGTTTAGAAGCTGTTTGGGTTATTGATGCTAGTTGTGAAACCGCCATTGATGGCGAATGGCAAAAAGTAGCGGGTAATAAATTATTAGAAGCATTGCAAAAAAGTATTCCCAGTGAGTCGGGAGAAATCCCCGTTGTGGCGGAAGACTTGGGAGTGATTACTCCAGAAGTGAATGCTTTGCGAGAAAAGTTCCGCCTTCCTGGTATGTCGGTGTTGCAATTCTCCTTTGATGGTTTTGATGATAACCCGCATAAACCTAAAAATATCCAACATGATCGCATTGCTTACACTGGAACGCATGATAATGACACCACCGAAGGTTGGGTGCAAAGTCTCAATGATGATACGCAACGCTATATTATGCAAATTTTAAAAATAGAGACAGTGGAAGAGATAACCGATGCTTTGATTAAAATGGCCTTTAAAACCAAGGCTCAATTAGCCGTGGTACCTCTACAGGATTTTTTGTGCCTTGACTCCACAGCGCGGATGAATATCCCAGGAACAGTGGATGATAATTGGCAATGGCAATTTGATTGGGAACAAATAACCAATCATTTGGCCGTTGATATACGACAGAAAATAGAATTATCAGGAAGACTTTAATCCATCTGTTTGTTAATGGTCGGTTTAGCTTGTGAAACCGACATTGAACAGATGCCAAATATTTTCTGTGTTTCTTTGTTTTCCATGGTTTGGAGAATTTCACAATAAAATAAAACAAGGGGAAAGAGGGCGGTTTCAACCCCTTCATTGAATAAGAAAAAATGATGAATAAAGAATTAGAACGCATACAACAGGGCAAGCACCATGATCCATTTCAAGTGCTTGGTTTACAGTACGATACAAAAAATAATCCGTTGGTACGTATCTTTTTACCCTATGCTGAAAAAGTAGAGCTAATGGGAATTGGTGACATGCAACGCGTTCCTGATAGTGATTTTTTTGAGCTTGCTTTAAGCGATAAAAAACAGGTAGCGAAGTACCTTAGTACCCACGGAAAATTACGCTGGCAACAAAAAGGTGTGGATACATTGCGTGAAACCATTCCTGCTTATAGCTTTGAACCTCAAATTGCGGAGATAGACATGCATCTCTTTAGCGAAGGCAAGCATCATCATGCCTATCGTTTTTTAGGCGCGCATCTTAAAACAATTGACGGTATCGAGGGTTGTTTGTTCTCACTTTGGGCGCCGAACCTACAGCGTGTGAGTGTGGTTGGGGATTTTAATCAATGGGATGGTCGTTGTCACCCGATGCGAAGCCGTGGTGGTTCGGGTATTTGGGAGCTCTTTATCCCTAGTTTAGAAGTCAATGACAGCTATAAATACGAATTACTGACGCAACAAGGGGATCTATTAGTAAAAACAGATCCTTACGCGCAATCAATGGCACTCCGTCCTGGTACCACGTCACATATTGCAGGCAATAATCAATATCAGTGGCAAGACACATCATGGTTAGAAAAACGGGCTGAATTTGATTGGCAACATCAGCCGATTAGTGTTTATGAATTGCACGCAGGTTCATGGCAACGTAGCGATAGCAATGGTTTTTTAAATTGGCGTGATTTAGCAAAAAGGCTTATTCCTTATATTATAGAACTTGGCTATACCCATATTGAACTGATGCCAATTGCAGAGCATCCGTTAGATATGTCATGGGGTTATCAAGTCACTGGCTTTTTTGCACCCACTGCGCGTTTTGGTACTCCCGATGATTTCCGTTACTTTGTTGATCAATGCCATCAGCAGAATTTAGGGGTTTTTATTGACTGGGTTCCTGCCCACTTTCCTAAAGATGCTTTTGCATTAGCACGTTTTAATGGGGATGCTTTATACGAACATGCCGATCCTCGTCAGGGTGAGCATCAAGACTGGGGAACTTTAATCTTTAACTATGCGCGCAATGAAGTGCGTAATTTTCTAATTACCAATGCTGTTTATTGGTTGGATGAGTTTCATATTGATGGTTTACGCGTGGATGCGGTTGCCTCCATGCTTTATCTGGATTATTCACGTAATGACGGCGAATGGTTACCCAATGCCTATGGCGGGCGAGAAAACCTTGATGCGATGAATTTCCTGCGTGAAATGAACACTACCGTGCACGGTTTGCATGCGGGTGTGTTAACGATGGCAGAAGAATCAACCGCATGGCCGATGGTATCGCGTCCTGTTGAGCTGGGTGGTTTAGGTTTCTCGATGAAATGGAATATGGGTTGGATGAATGATAATTTATCTTATATCGAAAATGATCCTGTACACCGCCAATACCATCACGATCAACTCACCTTTAGCCAGCTTTATTCCTATAGTGAAAACTTCATGTTACCGCTGTCTCACGATGAGGTCGTGCACGGGAAAAATAGCTTAATCAATAAAATGCCTGGCGATCATTGGCAAAAATTTGCTAATTTACGCCTATTTTATGCATGGCAATACGCACATCC
>JAGLDT010000078.1 GCA_023145485.1 Cocleimonas sp.
GACTGGGCTTTATTAGCCACCGATACCCATCAAGGAATTAAAAAAGTCATTAGTGATCTCAATACCCTCTACAAAAATGAATCGGCTTTGCATCAACTCGATTTTTCCTCTGAGGGTTTTCAATGGATTGATTGCCATGACTCTAGCCAATCTGTCTTAAGCTTTTTGCGTTGGAATAAAGACCGATCAGAGCATGTGGTCTGTATTCTAAACTTTACGCCTTTAGTGCGAGAAAACTATCGCTTAGGTGTGCCTGCTTCAAGGAACTATCAAGAAATTCTCAATACCGATTCAGAATATTATGCGGGTAGTAATTGTGGCAACAGCAATCAAATTATAACCGAAGGCACCGCTTGGTCTGGATTTGACTATTCGATCAATATTATATTGCCACCACTTGGGGCATTATTTTTGAAAGTAGCGACATAAGAGCAAAAAAAGGGAAACAAATGAAAGTATTATTTGCCAGCAGTGAAGTTTGGCCATTAATAAAAACAGGAGGGCTAGGGGACGTTGCTTACAGTTTGCCACACGCATTACAACAACAAGGCATGGCGGTTCGTATTGTATTACCCGCTTATCAAGCGGTATTAAAAAAATTAAAAAGCTTTGAAATTTTAGGCTGGCTAGCACTCTCTGTTGCTGGTAAAGAGTACAGTGTCCGTATTTTACAAACACAGCATGATAAATTTTCATTACCACTTTGGCTAGTTGATTGTCCTGCATTATTTGATCGTGCAGGTAATCCCTATGCGCATGAAGAAGGGTATGATTGGTTTGATAATTCTGAGCGTTTCACTTTGTTTTCATTGGCTGTTGCTAGGCTAGGAATGGATGATCTGAAGATCAACTGGAAGCCTGATGTGGTTCATACGAATGATTGGCAAACAGGATTGGTTTCCGCTTTTTTAGATCAGGAAGCTGATCGCCCTAAGCGTATTTTTACCATTCACAACCTTGCCTATGGGGGATATTTTCCACAGCAAGAATTTCAGCGTTTGCAATTACCTTCCCAGTGGTGGTCGTCTGAAGGCGTTGAGTTTTATGGTAATCTATCAATGATCAAGGCAGGCATCGTTTACTCGGATCAAGTTACCACCGTTAGCCCCAGTTACGCAAAAGAAATCTGTACTTCAGAATTTGGCTACGGACTTGCGGGTGTTTTACAGCATCGACGGTACAAATTGACAGGTATTCTTAATGGCATTGATCCAGAAGCATGGAACCCACAAACAGATCCTTTATTGCCTTATCATTATTCGGCTAAACGACGCAACCCTGGTAAGAAAAAGAATAAACAAGCCTTACTAGAATCGAATAAGGTAGAAGCCACCAAAGAGAATTTAGAAGCCCCTTTATTGGGGATGGTTAGCCGTTTAGTTGAACAAAAAGGCGTGGATATGATCATTGAAGCCATCCCTCAATTATTAGCCACCAGCACTGCAAATTTTTTCTTTATCGGCACAGGGCATCCGCATATTGAGGGGCAATTATTGAAATTAAGCCAGCAACACCCGCAACGCATTATGGTTTCAATTGAATACTCGGAAGCTAAAGCGCATTTATTAGAAGCAGGTTGTGATCTTTTTATGATGCCTTCACGCTTTGAACCCTGCGGATTAAATCAGCTTTATAGTTTACGCTATGGCACCTTACCCATTGTGCACCGTACTGGTGGATTAGCCGATACCGTGATTGATGCACAATTTGAAGATGAAAAAAATAAACGCATTAATGCCGATGCAACGGGCTTTGTATTTGATATTGCTACCGCGAGTGAGTTTTCAACGACAGTGCATCGAGCCTTAGCTATTTTTGAGCAAAAAAAGCTGTGGAATCAATTACAACGCACTGCTATGCAACAAAACTTTAGCTGGGATAAAAGCGCATTGGAGTATATTCAACTGTATAGCTAGTAGGGTGTGATTAAAAGTGCGAGGAACGCAAAAATTAACGGTCAACCCAGAATGGTTAATAGCTATACCACTTGGGTGTGATTAAAAGTGTGGGGATGTGCTAGAGTACTTGCCCTTTTAACTTTAACGAAGA
>JAGLDT010000079.1 GCA_023145485.1 Cocleimonas sp.
GTTGAACGTTTTTTAGCATATCGCTTGGTATAACGATAATTAGAATCCTTTCCACTTGGCATTTTTCGGATAATATGGTGCAAACGTCCAGCATGGCGAGCAGGTAAAATGATGCGCTTTGATAAACGTGGCGTAGTGATACCCTGCAAATAACTTGGATTTAATTCCGTTAAGGTGTCTATAGGCAATCCCGCACGACGTGCCGCCTTGCGCAAATCGATAACCTTATTCACCTGTACAGGAACTAATGCAGGGCGACTGGTTGCTACGGGTAGGCTAATGCCATAACGCTCTGGATGACGAATAATTTCTTTATAGGCTAATAAACGTGGCACGTATTCTCGCGTTTCTCTCGGTAGACGTAAGCTCCAGTAGTTTGTTGGTCGCCCTTTGCTTCGATTATAGTTTATCGCACGCTGTACACGACCTTCCCCTGCATTATAAGCTGCTAAAGAAAGAAACCAATCACCTTTAAAATCTCTATTTAATTTTTGCAAATAATCCAATGCAGCCCGTGTTGCCTCAAAAGAATCCATACGCCCATCATAACCCCGTCGCTGTTTAAGACCATATAATCGACCTGTTGACGGGATAAACTGCCACATACCTGCAGCAGCTGCATGTGATCTTGCCGTATTGACATAAGCACTTTCTACAAAAGGTAACAACGCCAATTCAGTTGGCATATTACGACGCTCTAGCTCTGCAACGATCATAAATAAATACTTAGAGGCACGATTTGTAATACGATTTAATCGTGCACGATCACTCGCATACCCCTTAATAAAACGACGAACTTTGGGATGATTACCATAATTTCCTATTTTCTGCCCACGATAGATACGTTCCCACATATCATCATTACCAGCAGCCTGTTTATGCAATTGAGTCTGGCGTTCTGTAACTGGTTGTGTAACATCATATTTTGGACCAACGCCTAACAAATGTGCTACTTCCCTTAATACAGGGCGATATGCCTGACTATTATTTGCAGGACGATACAAAGTCTGGCTTACTGCGGGTTGCTTAGTAACCCCAAGTATTTCCGCTGCTTTCTCAAGATCCTTAGTAACACTTCCTTTGCGAGGATGTTCCGTGCGAGTGGAATGATATGCCGATTTTTTTAACTTAACGCCACTAGTTCTCTGATTATAAGATGCTGTTTTTATATTAGCACCTTGGGAGTCTAATTTAGACTTATCTAAATTAATCAGCAAATGAGCCGATTTTTGAAACTCCACATCCCCCATACTATGTTGGTACGAAGATGATTTTTTTATTGCACTATTTGAGCTACATCCTGAAAATACAGAAATAGCCAAAGCAGCGGAGACGGCCACTGCTAATTGTCGTTGATGGTACATACTGTTAACCCCAAATATCGTTGATTTTTGTTGTTTTTATTTGATTTGAACCGTGTTATTTTATTTTTATTTTTAGCCTGTACATCCGTTGAGATTTTGATCGGGTGATGTACTTAAAGATTGAATCTACAATCTTTGCTTACACAGTGTAATATTACGATGTTTACCAGTAGGCTATTCTATTGATTTTATTTAAACATAAGCTGAACTAGCGGATGCTATTCGTCAGAAGGGGATATTTATTATTTGAGAAACCTATAATAAATAATAAACTAAACAATACTTAAGGATATTCTAAAATGAGTACAGATAAAAAGATAATGAAGGATTGTGCGACATGGTATCAAGGTCTTGCAGGACAACAAGCATTGCTTAGTTTAGATAATATCATTTCTGACTATCTATCTGAAATTTTTGGTTATTATTGTTTGAATTTTGGTGTTTTAGGTGGCCGTAAAGAGTTTTTAAAGAATTCAAGAATATCAGCAGGTTTTTCCATTGGCTCTAATCCAAAACAGAATGACTTGATTGCTATACCAGAGCAACTCCCCATTGCTGCTGACGAAGTCGATCTCGTTATTGCCAGTCATGTTTTAGAATGCTCTCATAATCCACATCAGGTATTACGTGAAATTGACCGTGTTTTAGTCCCAGAAGGACACTGTATTTTGATAGGTTTTAATCCCTACGCATTAATGGGTGCAAAACGATTTTTAAAACCACTACGAAAGAAAAACAAACAATCAAATAATAAACCCTCCAAGCTTAAACAATATAGAACCCGAAGTGCCTCTCATGTGCGTGACTGGTTTTCTCTATTAGGCTTTGAAACCCTAGAGGTTAATTATTTGGGTTTTCGCCCCACCATAAAAAATGAAAAGCTCTTTACAAGCAGTGCATGGATGGAAAAATGGGGTGAAAAACTATGGCCCGTTTTAGGCAGTCTTTATATTATTCATGCTAAAAAACATATGGTTGCTATGCGCCCTCATAAAAAAGTATGGGAAACACCCTTTGTTTTAACAGGTGGGAAAGTTGCCCTTAACCGTACCGCACAACGGGTACGACGAACTCATTTTCAAAATTAAATTATATCAATAATGACAAGTCAACTACCCCTGAGCTAAAGA
>JAGLDT010000008.1 GCA_023145485.1 Cocleimonas sp.
ACAGACCACCCGTAACCGCCAAGGGTTCAGAGAGATTAAAAGCTGAATTAGTACGACTGAAAGGCGTTGATAGACCAAGAATCGTTAAAGATATTGCAACAGCGCGTGAACACGGCGATTTAAAAGAAAATGCAGAATATCATGCAGCCCGAGAGCAACAAGGCTTTTGCGAAGGACGTATTCAAGAACTAGAATCCTCCTTATCTATGGCACAAGTGATTGATGTTGAATCTTTGGACGTTGGTGACCGCGTTGTCTTTGGCGCTACCGTAACACTTGAAGATGTGGATACCGAAGAAGAAGTTATCTACCAAATCGTCGGTGATATTGAAGCCGATATTAAAGAAAACCGCATAGCCGTTTCTTCACCTATTGCACGCGCCTTAATCGGCAAAGAAGACGGCGATATTGCCGTTGTCATTGCACCAAACGGCAATCGTGAGTATGAGATTATTGGTGTTGAGTATAAATAGTTATAGTGACTAATTATCCTTCTAAAAAGGCGCATACCGCGCCTTTTTTTTTGCTAAAATAAGCGCTATGAATAATAAATCAGACAAACCCATTACCTTTCTACCTATTCTTTTCTGGCTACTATGGATCATTTCATTACTGATTATTCCGATCTATGGCTTTACCCTGCTTTTTAAACTAAGTGCTGTAAAGTCTGACAATCCCCTTAGCTACTTATCTCCTGTCATTGGAGTAATTGTTTTTATAGCTCAATCGCTGATATTAGCTCGTTCATTTCAGCAAGCTAGACAAACTGGCCTCTGATCTAAAGCTTATTTAACCTTATTAGGTGGTACGATTATTATTGCCTTACTCTGGGCAGGCGGTTGCGCATCGATGGGATCTTTACGCTTCTAGAAAAGAAATTTATAGATCAAAAGAAGGTTATAAAAATGCCTAAAATACGCCCTTATATTTTTTACGGACAAACGCAATCACTTTGTGAAACCTGTTTAGAGGTTGTCCCTGCTAAAATTCTATTTCAACACGGTAATGTCTATTATCAAAAACGTTGTTTGGAGCATGGCGTTCAAAAAACACTGGTTTCTACCGATATTGAATACTTTAAACGCTGTAAGGAATACATAAAACCTGGTGATATGCCCGAAAAATTTCAGACAGAGGTTAGCAAAGGTTGCCCTAAAGATTGTGGTTTATGCTCTGATCATGAACAACATTCTTGCTTAGCTTTATTTGAAATTATTGATGAGTGCAATATGAACTGCCCTGTTTGCTTTGCTAATTCAGCACCAGGAATGGGCAATCCACGCAGCATGGCACAAATTGAAACCATGTTAAAAACCTTGCTAGACAGCGAATCAGAGCCTGATTTGGTACAAGTATCAGGTGGTGAACCTACTTTGCATCCTGATATTATTCCTATTCTAAAACGACTAAAAAATAGTCCTATTCGACATCTTATGCTCAATACCAATGGTATTCGCATTGCTAATGATGCAAAATTTGTCAAGCAACTCGCTGAGATTAAACAAGGTTTTGAGGTTTATTTACAATTTGATTCACTTCAAGCAAGTGCTCTGAAAAACCTACGCGGTGTTGATGCCCGTAGCACCCATAAAAAAGCATTAGCCCAATTAGAAAAGCACGCTATCTCCACTAATCTTGTCTGCGCGGTACGTAAAGGTATTAATGATGATGAGATTGGTGACATTATTGAATACGCACAACAATGGAGCTGTGTACGTGGTATCACGTTTCAACCTGTACAAGATGCAGGCCGTAATGACGGCAATAAAAATGATTATCGCATTACCCTTAGTGAAATTCGTCAAAAAATTATCGATGCCGACAACCCTTTCAATGATGCCGACATGATTCCCCTGCCCTGTCATCCTGAAAATATTAGCATTGGTTATGGAATCAAAATAGCAGGGGTGATTCAACCCATCACAGGCCTGTTACCCAAAGATGAATTATTAAAAGGTGCAGAAAACACCATTACTTTTGAACGAAGCGACACGTTGAAAAAAGCCTTTTATAAACTCTTTTCATTGGATGCTTGTGGGGAACAAAGCACTGATAACTTGCAAACCATGCTCTGTTGCCTGCCCAAAATTGAAGGCTCTAAAGAATTAAAATACGATAATGTATTTCGCATTGTGATTATGTCCTTTATGGATAAATACGATTTTGA
>JAGLDT010000080.1 GCA_023145485.1 Cocleimonas sp.
GATATGGGCTGAGTAGTTACGATTATTTTATATATTAAATCTCTTATGAGCCGAATGCTTGTAGCGTCTCTTCAGCCTTGTCAGGCGGGGCTGAAGTACTCATTTTCTTGAGGATTTAATATATGAACGCCTCTATATTTACATTCCCCAAACACTTAGTTTATGTGTTTTATAGACGACTTCTCGTTGCCAAATTTTATCTTCCCATGATGTATTTTGATCACGATTGAAAATTAATAAATGCGCTTCATCAACCTCACATTGATCAGCATAGTCTACTGTTTGTTCTAGACCTTTTAGCACTGTTTTATCCAACGATTGGTAGAGTGTTTTTAGCTCAAGCACAATGCGCTGCACTTCACCCTTATAACCCTCCTCTTTATTGACAGGCCATTCAATCAATAGATCAGTACATTTACGGCCTAAACCATACTCACGGCTAATGCGTCCGTCACCACTGATAATGCGTTGTAAAAAAGCTTGCAGTAGCAACTGAGGGCCTGCTTCTTTATAGTCAAAGTGCTCTATCCATGCTTCGGCATTTTCACGAAAAAACTTCTGGAAGGCGGTTAATAATTTGGGCATATCAATATGGCGTTGTGAGGTTAAATACCAAGATTGCTGATGTGCGATGGTCACTTGCCGCGTCCATGTCAGCTCACGAGGGATAATCTCTTGATAAATACGGTTGGAAATAGACAGTTGCGGGTGTATTTGAATTAATCCCAAGTCGGCAACGTATTGAACATCATCGCTTAGAATAATCTGATGATTAGTATCGCCTGACAATAGCGTTGAAATGACACTATGAACTTGTGTTTCATGTAGTTTATCAGCCAGTTGATCCAGATGTGTAGTACGAGACTGAATCAACGTTTCACGCGCCTGCCAGTAATCTTCCAAAGTAATTGTAATGTTACGATCCCGTAGTCGTCTATTATGCCAAGTTAGTTCATAACCTAACGCATTGACCAGCCACGGTTGACCACCTGTGTCCAGCCATAACTCAGGGAAAATTGCTTGATCAAAATATTGCCCTGTTTCTGTCGTATGTTGCCCCCATAAATCATCAACTTCAGATTCAGATAAATTTTCTAAACGCAATGATTCCGCTTTGATATTAAAGGCTGAACCAGCCGTAATAATATCTTTATCTTTAGTTTGTATTCGATAATCACGTACATCGCAGATACCACAGAGAATAATAGACTGGGGAAAAGCTTCAGGACGTTGCGCATAACCTGCTCGAATCTGTCGCAATAATGAAATAAGAGTATCACCGACTAAAGCATCCACCTCATCTAATAACAATACAGTGGGTTTATCACTCTGTTGCGTCCAGTACTCCAGTAATTCAGTTATAAAATCATCAGTATTAGCATCACTCAACTGTTGATGTACCCAAGGAACAATGTTTTCATCCTTTAAATACAATCTTGCAGCACGTGCAATGATATTCGCAATGGTATGAATGCCACGTTTTATATCTTGCCTAGCGACCTGCGCAGCTTCGATATTGACATACAATGCACGGTATTCACTTTGTTGATTAAGATGATGCATTAGAGCCAAAAGGCTAGTCGTTTTACCTGTTTGACGAGGCGCATGAAGAACAAAATAACGTTCTTGCGCAATAAGATGCTCAATATTATCAAGATCAATTCGTTGCAAAGGATCTATAATATAATGATCCTTTGCAACCGAAGGCCCGGCATTATTAAAAAATTTTTCCATAAGGAGATTCACTTAAAGCATTAGAAAAGTCCAAGATTTTTTCTTGTACGAGTATGGCTAACAAAAATACAGGTTTTTTAGTTACTTATACCCCTGTGTTTTAGAGTCTCCATACTCCACACTAGCTACCTTGCTTATTAGCGTTACCGTTCATACCATAGTATATTAGAGAGAGTTAAAATAGCTTATTTGTTTATTTTTACTACATTTTAATACAAAAAACTGATGATTACTCACTGAGATTATAAAGTATCCTTTCACTTCTCCTTAGGAATGAGGATTTAATAACGCCTTAAACTAACGCAAATCTCTTAATGCACAGAATCCTCAGCAGGTAGTTCTGCCCGCAATATATCGCGGTCATACCACCAAGTATCGGCAACAATAGCGTCGATAACCTGCGCTAAACGAGGCAGATAGATACTAGGGTCATTTAAGTCTAATTTAGTCATCCAGAAATTCATTTGATCCTGACTTTTAACATCACTATGACGTTCAGCAACTTTGGCGATAATATTCATAGTTAAGAACATAATGCTATCGCGTTTTTCACCTTCTAAACGTAAATCGGCTATATGATGCGCTACGACGGCAGCAACAGCAGCACCATCTGCCTTGGCGGGCGTGTCATCAATGAGATTATTTAACATCAAAATAGTGAGTTCAGGATCAATAGGGTAGGTGACCGATAGCCACAAGCCATTACCTAATGCAACGACCGAGCTAGGTTGTTCGGTACGGTAAAGAAGGTCGCAGCACCGCACTGCATCTTCCCATTGCTTATTATCTAGATAAATTCTAAATGACTCTTTCGTCATACCCCATGCCGCTTCTGTCATGCCAGGCTTAGCAATATCAAGCATGAGGTCACTAATATCATATTGAAGATGGGCTCGTTCTAATGGTTCACTGTTTAACGTGAGTTGCATTAACTGCCGTTGTTTTTTTGCCAGCTCCTCTTTAAGAAAAGTTTTGCTTTCATCAGGTGCAGTAAATTCTATATTGCTAGGGGTATCGCTCATAGGGAGATCTCTTAGTGAGGAAGTGGAATGCTAAGGAACGTGCACGGAATAACTTAGGGAAGTTATTCCGTGCACGTTCCTTAGGGAATCAGTCATGAGCGGACTATAGCAGATTCAATTATTAATTAAAAAACACACAAAAATTACGGAATGTCTTAATTTTCTTTCAGCAACGTCAATATGTCTTCAACTGATAACTTACCGCTCATCTCAGTGCCTTCTAACAAACTATCCGCTAGATCACGTTTTTGATGGTGCATACTCACTATTTTTTCTTCAATCGTATCCTCTGCGACTAAACGATAAATAGTAACAGGGCGTTGTTGGCCAATACGGTGAGCACGGTCAGATGCTTGATCTTCTACCGCAGGATTCCACCAAGGATCAAGGTGAATGACATAATCAGCTGCGGTTAAATTTAATCCAGAGCCACCTGCTTTAAGGCTAATCAAGAATAAATCACCTTCACCCGCTTGAAAATTATTGACGGCTTGTTGGCGTTTCTTAGAAGGGGTTGAACCATCTAAATATTGATATTCAATCGCTTGCTTATCCAGATATTCACGCACTAATCCTAAATGCCCCACAAATTGGCTAAAAATAAGGGCTTTATGATTATTTGCACGTAGATCATCAATAATTCCAGCTAACACCTCTAATTTAGAGCTAGCAATGGGTGAATCTGGCATGACTAAACGAGGATGACAACAGGCACGGCGTAGGCGCATGATTTCTGCCAGTATTTTCATACGGCGCTCACCAGGATTCTCTGTTTCCGCTACATTTTCCATTGCCTGTTGACGCATGGCTTCATAAAGCGCTTTTTCTTCAGTGCTTAATGAAACTTTTAAGGTGATTTCAGTGCGTGGAGGTAGCTCGGTTAGCACTTCACTTTTTAAACGACGTAAAATAAACGGTGAAATTAGGTTCTTTAATTGCTGACGTGCTTGTGAATTATTGTCTCGTTCAATCGGTAGTGCATATTTTTGATTAAATTTATCCAAAGAGCCTAATAATCCTGGGTTAATAAACTGGAATAAACTCCATAATTCACCCAGATGATTTTCAATCGGCGTGCCTGTCGTAACGACTTTAAAATCAGCTTGTAATTGCATTGCAGCTTTGGTGCGTTTGGCTTGATGATTCTTAATCGCCTGCGCCTCATCCGCGACAATGGTATTCCATTTCACTGCAATTAAACGCTCCGACTCGCTTTGTAATAATCCATAGCTACAGATAATTAAATCAAATGCCCCTGCATTATCGAGCATGGCTTGTCGATCACCTATACCAAAGCGTTTTATATTAAGCGTCGGTGCAAAACGATAGGTTTCCGTTTCCCAGTTATTACAAACAGACGTTGGAGCTAAAATCAGTGTTGGCCCTTGTTTACAACGGCTAAGAATGAGGGCAAGTGCCTGCATGGTTTTACCCAAGCCCATATCATCTGCTAAACATGCACCAGCGCCCCAATGGGCTAGACGTGCTAACCACTGGAAACCTTCTAGCTGATAATCACGTAATTCAGCTTGTAAGGTGCTGGGAAGTTTGGCTTTTAGTTTACGAGAATCTTTTAACCGAGCCAGTTGGTCTTTCCATGGCTTGCTTGCCTTGAGATTCATGCCTTCACTAAGCTCATCAATAGCAGGAATGGCTAATGCATGAAAATGTCCTTTATCCGAGGTATAGGCGTGTATTGCATCTAAACGGTCACGTAACTCTTCGGTGAGTGCTAAAAATTGATTATCACCTAAACGAATAAAACGTCCTGCGCTATCATCAAGTAAGGTCATTAATTGGCGCATTTCGAGTACTTGCTTATCACTCACTTGCAACTCACCAGACAACGCAAACCAGTCTTGTGATTTACGAACAGTCAGGCTCATTTGTGACATGGCGGCCGCGTGATTCAGAGTAATCTTTTTCCCCTGTGGCCATTCTAGTTGTACTTGATCTTCTAACTCTTGAAGTTGCAATAAGGTTTCTAATGCCAGCTCAGGATCATCTAAAAGCCATTCTTGCTGTGTGTTTTGATACAAGGCAGGACAATGGCGCAATACCTTGTTAAATTTTTTCTTTTCAGCCTTTAAATCACGGTGTGTTTGTACTTGCTTTTGATCAATTTCAGTAAATACCGTTGCACCACCTTCACCCGCATGAAATAAAGGCTGTGAGGTATGAAAAGGTTGAATATAGGCATTAAAGCGCAAGCCATCATCAATCGGCTGCAGATGAAACAGCAAGGTTTGTTTTGCTTCAACCGTTTCGATGGCATCATTGGCTACTGCAATATCAGAATGAATCGTCATTAATGGGGCAAGTTGTGCAATGCGCTCCATTACTTTTTGTTTGGCCTTTTTAGGAACCGTGATGCCGTTCTCGCCCAAAATTTTTGCAAGATGTCTATGTTGCTGATTGAATTTGACCACTGCAATTCGATTTTCTGATTCTCTATAGACAATCATTTCATTTTTGCCATAAGGAATAATCTGTAGCTTTAAGCTCCTTCCTTTTGCCACTTCTTGAACCTCTAAACGAGGCTCTTCTTCAATAAGCTCAATCGGCTTTGTCAGCTGTTCTTCTAAAAACAAGAAAGGATGCCCTATTGCTTCTAAAATGGCTTTATCTTGATTGATTTCATAATCGGAACGAGAATAGCCATAATCGAAATAATTATGTTCCTGTATTTGATTGCAAATGCGTTGATCTTGTTCTGTTAGATAGTCATAGTTTTCACGCTCAGTATACAGTTTTTTCAATGAAACCTTGCGACCTAGCGTCCACTTTCCATTTTTGCTTAGTTTTTGCTCGCGTGGTTCTATCCCACTTGAACCATGGAATCTCCATGACATGCGTATTGGATGATTATTATTAGCAGTGCTAGTCGTTTGCATGCCTCCGTCGGTTATCTCTTCGAGTGCTTCTAGCGCTATTTCCCATGCTTCTCTTTTTGTAATGCAGAAGCGCAAGTCAATACAGTCCATTACAGGTAAAGGAATGCTTTTTAGAGGATGGTCACTAAGTGCTTCCAACACTTTTTCAATCTGCCAAACTAACCAATGCAATTTAAATTTAGCAGCTCTATTACGATCTCGAACCAGTTGTTTAAGCTGAGTGTCATTGATGCCATAGCCAACCCACAACCACTGTAAGGTTTGCAGTAAACGAGGCATGAGACTTGATATAGAATGGGAACTAGTCAGATAATAAATATCATTCAATGACCTTTTGCCTAGCTGTATCTCAAGTACATTATCTAATTGATCTAATGTTGGCCCATAGAAGTTTGCAGATTCTGTTTTTTGATGATGGCGAATATATTGCAGTGCTTGTTCTCGATCCTTTTTTGAGTCAACTGATAATAAGGTGATGATATGAAAAACACCCGCTAAACCCGTAAGATAAACATTACGTTTGTTACTTTCTTGTTTTCGTATAATTAATGCCACGTGATAGTGTTGTAGAGCAAGCTGTCTATTATCTTGAAGAAAAGCAATCCAACCTTGCAATGCGAATGCTTGTGATGTGATGTGTTTTGCCAATAAAGCATTGGCATCTGCAAAGCAACCTTGAAAAATAGATATTTCAGCTAAAACACAGGCGACTTGAGGATTGCGCTGTGCCAGTATTCGAGAAAAGTTTTTCTCCACAGATTCTATTGCTCCAGTATCCAAAAGAGGATTGTATAGCGCATCCAGAGCAGGCTGTGCTAGTGCATGGAATTTGGCATTATCAGAGATATGCTGAAATAAGGCGGGATCTGTTTTAAGAAAACTGGTACAAATATGACGTAATAACTGATTGCTTTCTTTATCAGGCTTGTTGTTTGCAAGGCTTGTCACCTCTAATAACGTCGCTAGTTCAGTATCATCTTGCTGATAAAGTGCAATGCGTATCTGTGCTTCTTGATACTGTGGTCTTACAAGCCTTCGCCCATAACCTGTTTTTTTTCCATCAGCAGGGAGTAACGTTCTTACGGCAGTAAGAATTGCATCAAAGGTATTATTTTGAATCGTTTGCCATGTTAAGGCGTCGATAATCAGTAAATTGCATTTTAATTGGTATTTATCACAAGTGATTAAGGATAAATCTAACCACTTATCCTGCCATGTTTTATTGACATAGCGGGACAAAGGTACACCATCTTCGTCCTGCCAGTTAAGTGTTTCTACTAATGCCAAAAAAGTACCTATTCTTCTTGGCTCAAACATAACCGATAAAATTTGTAAAACTCGTTGCTCAGATTTTGGGAGTTTTAAATAAATTTTATAAAGAGCTTCAACGCCTTTATCCATTAGCCATTCTCCTGTGGGTAAACATAGCCAAGCCGATGCAAACCTTTCATAAATTGTTTTTTGGTTTTTTCAGGAATAACTAAGACTAAGCCTCCTGCATGGGTACAATATTTTTGAGTTTCTCTTGAGCTTGCTAGCATTTTAGCAAACGGTTCGCTATAGCAATGCAATAACCGTGCGGTTCCTAAATCTTTTAGTGAATTTTCACGATCAAAGGCAGTCTTGAAAAAATTAGCCAGCTCTTCATTTGGATTATTTTGATTACTATTTTCAATCAGAAACTGTTGGAATTTATCCGCCGTGTAATGATTTTCCATTGCCTGTAATAGACTGCTTTCGCTGAGTTGCCACTCATTAATGGACAATGACTTAGCATAACGCTCCAGTATCATCGTTTCTGCGGGGTCAGCAGGGCGTAATAGATGAATATGTAGCGCTTCATCAATGGTTAGTAATGCCGACTTTTCGATGACTGTTGCTTGATACGTTTTTGCCATTTCAAGGCAATAAGCACCTAATGGATTGATACGAAAAAAGAGTAAACCATCATAACGGCTAAGATGGTACAGATCATCTATACCCCAAAGGTCACTGTAATCATTGCGGATTTCATAGGGAGTAGTATAGGCAATATCAATTAAGCCCATTGTAGCAAGGTACTCAAAGAAGTAGGCAAGAATATAGCGCCCTTGCAGTATCTCAAAGTCATGAAAACTGCTATATCCTAAGGCACCATATTCTCGATCAGAGATATATAGCTTCCACTCATTATGCGTGATTTCCAGTGTTGAATCTGTGGATTTTATATATTGGAACAGACTATCAATACCTACCCAACCTTGATCTAAAGGACATTGTTGTAATATAGTTTCAATTGCCTTACGACGTGGAGCAACGGCTGTCATGATACGTCCTTTACTAGCCTGACCTTTGATGGTGTCAACCCGTGAAAACTCATCAATCAACCCTTTATTACGCCAACGCTGATAGAGTGTTTTAACGGTTTTATGCAACGGTGCGCTTAATGCTTTTTTACCTGTACTGGTTAATTGCAATTTCTTACCTACACGCTTTGCTAAACCACCTGCTTGTACGATAAGGGGTAAAGCAAACGAACGAATAGGGCGAATGGAACTACCTGCCCACTTATCATCATCTTCTGGCTGATAATAGTCACCTCCTAGTAAGATTTCATCCAGTTTACGAAGAGTAACAGCGGTAGCACGGTTAGTTTTATCACTGACAGCACATTGACCTGATTCAATAAAACGCAACAAGGTTTCTAAATCCCTTGCGATCATTTCTTCGGTATGAAGTACTTTAACCTTAGGATGGGAACTTACCCCGCGTTCTTTGTCATAGTCAGTTATAGTTAACTTAACAATCGTCGGTAAATTTTCTTCACTAATGGTTGGAATGCGAACAGCCTGAGGCTTTTCAATATAAGTTTTCATCCACTCTCGATATTCCTCAGGCATTTTGCCGTCATAAATAAAAAGGCAGAGATAACTTGTTTCTGGAGTACGGGAACCCCATGTGGATTTCTTGAAAAAGTTAGGGATGTCTTCATATTTTGCTTTAAAACGAGATGCATTAAAAAAATTGCCCTCTTTGCTACTCTTTTGATAAAGCATTTCAGAGACAACATTTTTTTCTAGTCTATCCAACTGTTGCCAGTATTTTTTATGATGCTGTTTACACTGCTCATAAATATACTCGACAATATCGGCTTTACGGGTTATTTTTCTATCTTTTGGGAGAAAGGGAAGGCATTTTTTTAGATCACTAACCAGTAGTGTACTTATCAGTTCTTTGAAATTAGTCATTATTTTTTAATATTTTTTAGAGAAATAGTGTTATGAATATAGAGTTTTAAAAAAGCAATCATTCTATAGCATAATTTTTCTAAAATATGTTTAGTTGATCTAAAGTTCTTCGATATTTAAAATTTAAGAAACGACAACGCTTAAAATACTTTCCATAATTTAAAGCCATCTTTAAACACATCGATAAAGTCTTTTGTGGCTTTCACATAATCCTCAGCTTCGGTGATAGCAGAAATCATAGCTACTGAGCCAACCTCTGTTCGTTTTAAGGCTTGCGCTCGCTCTACATTAATGCCACCAATGGCAACCAGTGGGTAACTATAGTCAAAAAATTTGACCCAATCTTCTACCGCTTTAACCCCTTGTGGAATCCAAGGCATCTCTTTGCTGGTGGTTTCAAAAATAGGGCCTAAGGCTAAATAGCTGGGCTTAATAGTATAGGCGCGGGCGACTTCACTGTAGCTATGGGTTGACAAGCCAAGACGACAGCCTGATTCGGCGATGGTGTCTAAATCATTCGGGGAGAGTCGCTCTAAATCCTCTTGTCCAAGATGAATACCATAGGCTTTATGTTTAAGCGCTAGTTGCCAGTAATCATTAATAAAAAGGCGTACTTTATGCGCTTGAGCGTAGTGGATGGCTTGAATAATATCGCTTTCCACTTCGCTATCTTGCTTGTCTTTAATGCGCAATTGAATAGTTTCTATGCCCAATGGAATCAGTTTTTCTATCCACTCAACCGAATCAACAACAGGATAAACACCAAGATAAAGGGTTTCACAGGACTCAAATTGATAGTGTTTATTCAGCACGTCGAGCTGTTTATATACTTTCGGAAAATCCATTAGCTCAAATAAAATGTCCGTTTTTTGCGGTATAAATAAAAGCTTATATTGCCTAGAATCATTAACGGCATGACGAATAGCACCACTGATTAAGGCTTTTGAAACAACAAGGGCATCATTTAATGAGTAAGATTGATCAAGCAAGCAAGCAATAGAGGACGCTAGAGCGCAACCTGTTCCACGAACATTAACACGGTTTTTCCAACGCTCGCCTTGTAAATAAAATTGCTCTGTTGTACTCAGAAAAAAATCAGTACTGTAAATCATCGGATAAGCATTAGCGGCATCGGTTAATTGCTCTGTCGCAAAGTGTCCACCTTTAACCAATACCGAATCTACCCCTAAATCTAATAATTTTTGCGCGCCTACTTCAATATCAGCATAACTTTCGTAGCTACTTTGCGTTAATAACGCTAACTCATTCGTATTTGGCGTAATAAGGCTAATAAAAGGAAGCAATTCTGCCAGTAATACTTGAAGACCTTCTACAGTTAATAACTTGCTACCTGAGCTACTGGCTAATACAGGATCAAGAATAACAATCGTTTCAGCAGGCTGCTTTTTAAGAAATTCAACAAGGGTTTTGACAGTGTGCTGATTGCCCAACATACCGATTTTAATCACAGAAAAAACAACATCGTTAAGCGATGCTAATTGTGATTTTAATTGCTGATGAGGAACAATGCCTTGATCGAATACACCCTGTTCATTTTGCGAGGTAACGGCAGTGACAACACTATTGGCTTGAACCTTTAGATGATGCGCCACTTGCCAGTCGGTTTGTAAACCTGCGCCACTGGGATCGGTTCCACCGATTAATAGTATGCTCATGATAATATACTCATAATAAAGCGTTTACTGTTGATGCCAAAAGGGCGTGCCAACGGTAGGAGTGCTGGGCTTTGCAGATTGTCGGGGTGGCATAATACCGCTTTTATAGGCAGAACGACCTGCTTCAATAGCGCTGGCAAACGCACCAGCCATAATCACAGGGTCTACTGCTTCGGCAACCGCGGTGTTTAATAAAATACCATCAAATCCTAGTTCCATTGCTTGACAAGCATCGGAAGGCTTGCCAATACCTGCATCCACTAACAGGTTCATTTCGGGCAAACGCTCACGAATCATCGTCAAGGCATAGGGATTCATTAGTCCTTTTCCTGTGCCAATGGGCGATCCCCACGGCATAATGACTTCACA
>JAGLDT010000081.1 GCA_023145485.1 Cocleimonas sp.
GCTTCTAATAAACCAAAAGGATCGGGTTGAAGGTTGTAATCATCACCAATGACTTCTAGTTTTATCCAATCGGTTTGGAAAATTTCACGCGACATCTGCGCGAGAGTAACCGCCTCTTGTGGACTGTGACAACCTGCGGTATTGGGTAATAGATGACAACCAAGGTCTTTAATTAAATCCCAAAATTTCTCGCCCCCTTTTTGATTCGGCGATTGACGGCGCAGCGACAAGGTAATCACATCTGCATCGGAGGCTATGATTGCCTGTTGCATAATATGCGGGGATGGATACAGTGCGGAGCCAATAAAAAAACGGCTTTTTAACTCTGTGCCGTAAACCGTCCAGGGATCCTTCGGTGTCGATGATGGCATCGTTTAACCTCCACTAATGGGGTTGAGAATATCGATCTGGTCATTTTCCTGTAAACAGGTACTCGCCCATTGATCTTTAGGAACAAAAATTTGATTGACCGCCACACCCAGCATCGCGGTAGTTTCATAACCTAATATTTTCAATGCGTTAAGGACGCTAGTGTCACTTTCTAGTGCTGTTATTGAATTGTTAATACTGACTTTTATCATGATGTTTTTTAAATTAGTCGTTTATAAACTGCGGAAAATGAATATCCGCATCATCCCCCAACAATTTATTCAATAAATCATTAATTAAAATAGGGGCGAAAAGATACCCGTGTCGATAGAGTCCATTGATGCTAACAATTTTCTCACCAACGTCAATTTTTGGTAAATTATCATCAAAGGTTGGTCGTAAACCGACTAGAAACTCTACTATTTGCGCTTCGCCAAAACCTTGATGTAAACTATATAAAGCGGATAATAGTTCCAGACCTGAGCGAATAGTGACGGGGGTGTCAATATCACTCTCAATCTGTGTTGCACCTATAATGTATTCATCATTTTTACGCGGGGCAATATAGAGAGGAAAGCGAGGATGCACTAAGCGAATCGCTCGGCTAATGTTGACTTCAGGGGCAATTACCCGTGCAACTTCACCACGTACTGAGCGGAAATTTTTAAGATCCTTACTAGCACCGTTGCCACGACAATCGAAGACTTTATCGTAATCTTGACTCAGTGCTTTAATATCCTCAATACGGGTATTTTCATACCAGTAGATATTCTTTTCCTGATCAAAATAGTCGTTTAATGCAGGATAAAGCGCTTGATTATCCACCACGCCTTCATTGGGGAAATACAGTGCTCGGGGGAAGGTTTGCGCTAATTCAGGTTCAATACTAATTAACTGCTCCTGATCTAACACTTGCATATTTTCCGCATCAATATCCGCTACACAGGCTTTAATCTGAAAGCGTTGCCAATCGCTTTCATCCTGTGGATGTGCGATGACAAGCGTTCCATTTTGCTGAAAATTAAGCGGTTGCTGCATTTTTTGCGCCAGCGCAGGCAACCAGTCTTTCCATAATTGAAAGGAATGTTCGCCCAAATCCTTCACAATCGCTTCAGTATTAGGCACTTCGGTGTGTGGCGCTACCATTGCTGCCGCAATTAATCCTGTACCGTAATAATGACGATCGTATTGATCAAATAAATTGATCTGAATATTTTGATCCGTTTCATGGAGCCGCCACGCGAGTATTCGTCCCACTAATCCCATTCCAATAATGGCTACTTTCATTGCTAACCCTTAATCGTTACGGTTATATTCCGACTTATAAATCTCTGAACCTTTTTCAACAAATTCAATCGATTTTTCCTGCATCGCTTCTTGGTTTTTGGCGTATTCAGAGCCCGTTCCGTATTGCTCACGCACTTCACGGGTAATTTTCATTGAGCAAAACTTAGGACCACACATAGAGCAGAAATGCGCAACTTTTGCAGATTCCTTAGGTAACGTGGCATCGTGATAAGCACGTGCGGTATCAGGGTCTAGGCCTAAATTAAATTGATCTTCCCAGCGAAATTCAAAGCGTGCTTTTGACATGGCATCATCACGAGCCTGTGCAGAGGGATGTCCTTTCGCTAAATCAGCGGCATGGGCTGAAATTTTATACGTCACAATACCTACTTTTACATCGTCACGATCAGGCAAACCAAGATGCTCTTTTGGGGTCACGTAACACAGCATGGCAGTTCCATACCAGCCAATTTGAGCCGCGCCAATAGCGGAAGTAATATGATCATAACCAGGTGCAATATCAGTCACTAAAGGGCCTAAGGTATAAAAAGGCGCTTCATCACAAACCTCCAACTGCATGTCCATATTTTCTTTTATTTTGTCCATAGGCACATGACCGGGGCCTTCGATAATCACTTGGACATCGTGCTTCCAAGCAATTTGCGTTAGCTCACCCAATGTTTTTAGTTCGCCTAACTGTGCTGCATCATTGGCATCTGCAATCGAACCAGGACGTAAGCCATCACCAAGAGAAAAGGCTACATCGTACTTTTTCATAATCTCGCAAATTTCTTCAAAACGAGTGTATAAAAAGCTTTCTTCATGATGGGCTAAACACCATTTCGCCATAATTGAGCCACCACGCGAGACAATACCCGTGAGACGATTAGCCGTTAATGGCACGTATTCGAGCAAAACCCCCGCATGAATAGTGAAATAACTGACCCCTTGTTCTGCTTGTTCAATCAAGGTATCACGGAATAATTCCCATGTTAAATCTTCAGCAACTCCCTTCACTTTTTCCAACGCTTGATAAATTGGAACAGTCCCAATCGGCACGGGCGAATTACGAATAATCCATTCACGGGTTTCATGAATATTCTTACCCGTGGATAAATCCATCACTGTATCGCCCCCCCAGCGGGTTGACCAGACCATTTTCTCCACTTCTTCATCAATCGAAGACCCTAGTGCGGAGTTACCGATATTGGCATTGATTTTAACTAAAAAATTACGCCCAATAATCATCGGCTCCATTTCAGGATGATTAATATTCGAAGGGATAATAGCACGCCCTCGTGCCACTTCTTGGCGCACATATTCCGCTGTGATTTCTTGGGGTAAACCTTTCGCCGTTAGCTCTGCAACTTCAGATGAATCCAGAGAAGAACGCCCTAGATTTTCACGAATCGCTACGTATTCCA
>JAGLDT010000082.1 GCA_023145485.1 Cocleimonas sp.
GAAGACGCGCATGAATTTCTGCGATACGGTCAATACGTAGGATTTCGCCTGTAGGCTCTTGGGTGAACTTATAAGCACCGTGAGACGTACCAATAGCAATAGCAAGTGCATCAACATTGGTTGCTTTAACAAAGTCAGCCGCTTCTTCAACAGACGTCAAAAGCATATCAAGGTCTAATTTGCCTTCTGCTCCGTGTCCGTCTTCTTCGCCCATCTCACCCGTTTCTAGTGAACCAAGACAACCTAGCTCGCCTTCTACCGATACACCACCCGCATGTGCCATTTTTACTACTTCAGCAGTAACGGCGACATTGTACTCAAATGATGACGGTGTTTTACAATCGGCTTCTAAAGAACCGTCCATCATCACTGATGTAAAACCAGACTGGATAGAGCGTAAACATACCGCTGGCTCAGAACCGTGATCCTGATGCATTACCACAGGAATATGCGGATACATTTCAGTCGCGGCAATGATTAAGTGGCGTAAAAAAGGCTCGCCTGCGTAACCACGGGCGCCCGCAGAACCCTGCATGATAACGGGAGAGTCACACTCGTCCGCTGCTTGCATGATCGCGTGTACCTGCTCCATATTGTTAACATTAAATGCGGGTAAGCCGTAGCTGTTTTCTGCTGCATGATCTAAAAGTTGACGCATGGAAATTAGAGCCATGTGATTCTCTCCTTAAATTAGGTTAATAATAAATGTAGTTTTTAAGTTCAAAGGAATGAGGATAGATCTGTTTAAGTGCAACCTAAATCATCCCCAATTCTAATAATTTTGAGCATATTAGTGCCACCATTGATGCCGATTAAATCCCCTTTAGTGACAATAACTAAATCACCTTCTTCGGCGGCTCCTCTTTCGAGTAAATATTCAACTGCAACACGATTAGCTTCTTTAGCATCAGTGAGTGGAGGCTGATCGAGAAAGATAGGGTAAACACCACGGTACATACTGATGCGACGGCAGGTTTTTTTATGCGGTGTTAGGGCATAAATAGGCGTTCCTGAACTAATACGTGACATCCATCGTGTTGTAGAGCCTGATTCCGTGAGTGAAGCCACTGCTTTGACGTTCATATGATTGCCAATATACATCGAAGCCATTGCAATCGCTTCATCACAATGTCGGAAGTTATCCCCAAGACGATGACCCGACTGAGTCACTTCTGAAGAGTGCTCTGCCTCTTCGCAAATTTGTCCCATGATTTCCACTACTAAAGCGGGGTTATGCCCTGTGGCTGTTTCACCTGACAGCATCACAGCGTCTGTACCATCTCTTACTGCGTTCGCAACGTCAAATACTTCAGCTCGTGTAGGGATATTATTAGTGGTCATGCTTTCCATCATTTGGGTAGCCGTAATCACCGCTCTATCCAATTCTCTGGAGCGTTTAATCAGCAATTTTTGCGCATGAGGAAGATTCGCATCACCAATTTCTACGCCTAAATCACCGCGTGCGACCATAATCACATCAGAAGCTTTAATCAAGCCATCTAAAATTGATTCTTCATCCCCTTCGGGTTCTTTAAACGATTCAGCCCGTTCGATTTTCGCTACAATGGCCGCATCGCCACCCGCCGCTTCCATCAGCTCTCTTGCTTGAATAAGGTCTTTACCACTCTCTGGAAAAGAGACCGCTAGAAAATCAACGTCTATTTCAGCCGCTAATTTAATATCTTCTTTGTCTTTTTCCGTTAAAGCATCCGCCGATAAACCACCACCGCGACGATTAATGCCTTTATTGTCGGATAATTCCCAGCTATTAACGGCTTCAGTATAAATTTTCTGTCCTTCAATCCCTGTAACGAGCAATACTAGCCGTCCATCATCTAACCATAATTCATCGTCAACATTGATATCATTAGGTAGCTCTTTGTAGGTAATACCAACTTGATGTTGATCACCATCATTAATACCTAAACCTGCGTCAAGAATGAATTTATCGCCCGCTTTTAGTTCTATTTTTCCTTCTTTGAATCGCTCTGTGCGAATTTTAGGACCTTGTAAATCACCTAAAATACCAATCGACCGATTCGCTTTCTTTGCCGCCACACGCACCATTTCTGCACGTGCTTTGTGTTCTTCCGGAGAACCATGTGAAAAATTCAACCGAACTACATTAACACCCGCTTTTACTAGCGCATCAATTGACTCAGGTGTATTGGTAGCGGGACCAAGTGTCGCAACAATTTTTGTTCTTCTCATGAAAAAGACTATATCCTTCTTGTTGTTATGGGGATAAGGCTAGGATTTAAAAAATTTAGCCTTATCCCAGATAAAGGCACAAGTATAGTCCAATATCTTTGTGATTTTCATTGCTAACTTAGATTACCCTTTAGCTCGCTCTTCTAACATCGCAACGACAGGTAACTTTTTTCCTTCAAGGAATTCTAAAAAGGAGCCACCGCCTGTCGAAATATAAGAAACTTTATCAGCAATATCATACTTATCAACGGCAGCTAAGGTATCACCACCGCCTGCGACTGAGAACCCATCAGAGGCTGCAATTGCCATTGCAATTTCTTTTGTGCCACCACCAAATTGGTCAAATTCAAATACGCCAACAGGACCATTCCAAACGATAGTGCCTGCATTTTTGATGACTTCACAAAGCTCTGCAACGGACTTAGGGCCAATATCAAAGATCATATCGTCGTCAGAAACATCAGCAACGTTCATTGTGGTTGCTGTCGCGGTCTCGGAAAATTCTTTGCCACAAACCACGTCAACAGGAACAGGAATATCGCCACCGTTTGCCTGTGCTGCTGCTTTTAATTCTTTTGCGGTTGCGACTAAATCTTCTTCGTATAATGATTTGCCGACATTGTGACCTTCTGCTGCAATGAACGTATTCGCTATTCCACCACCAACGATTAATTGATCAACAATTTTTGAGAGTGAATCAAGAACCGTTAATTTAGTAGAAACTTTAGAGCCGCCGACTAATGCAACAAATGGGCGTGCTGGATTATCCATTGCTTTGCCTAAGGCTTCTAATTCCCCTGCAAGTAGTGGGCCTGCTGCTGCTGTTGGTGCAAATTGACCTGCACCATGAGTAGAAGCCTGTGCGCGATGCGCTGTACCAAAAGCATCCATTACATACACATCACAAAGTGCCGCGTATTGCTTTGAAAGTGCTTCATCATTGGCTTTTTCGCCTGCATTAAAGCGTACATTTTCAAGTAAAACGACTTCACCATTGGCAAGCTCAGGTGCGTTATCAAGGTAATCTGCTACTAAAGCAACATCTTTACCTAATAGACCCCCTAAGTGAGTCGCAACAGGTGCTAGAGAGAATTGATCTTCAGGAGAACCTTCCGTAGGACGACCTAAGTGAGACATAACCATCACTTGTGCGCCAGCTTTCACTAAAAGTTCTAGCGAAGGAAGTGATGCACGAATACGCTTGTCAGAAGTGACTTTTCCGTCTTTGATTGGAACATTAAGATCCTGACGAATGAGTACACGTTTGCCTGCTAGATCAAGATCAGTCATATTAATGATTGACATAGGATTCCCCTTAAAAAGTTATGAAGATAAAGCGATTGGATAAAGACTCACAGTAGTATTTATCCAATAACTCTAAAATTGTAGGTTGGGTTAGATTTTTT
>JAGLDT010000083.1 GCA_023145485.1 Cocleimonas sp.
CGTGGTTTAAAAGAGAATCAATTTGAATATAAATCACGTACTGGTGATGACGCTGAAAGTGTTGCTAGTGTTGATATATTAGCTTTTCTTGACGATAAAATTTAATAATATTCGACGCCTACACGGGGATCAATAATACTTTTAATGATCCCCTGCCATAGGAGACTATCCAAGATATAGAAACTCCTAACGCTTCAATAAGCGACTTAATAGCTTCTTTTCTTTAGTCGGTTCAGTCGGCTCATCTTTTGTTTTGTTCCTTGCTATCACTCTTATTTTTTCATTTGCTAATAAGTCATCACGTTTTACTTCCCGCTTTGCTCGCAATAAATAGCCCCCCATCGCGCCACCTGCTGTTGTTAAAGTCATTAAGCCAAAGGTAAAGAGTTCAATTAAGAACATCAAGGCTCCTGCTCCAATTGCAGCCGCAAAAGCAGCACCTACTTTGAAATTAGCTTTACCATGTGTGATCTTTGCTTCTCGACTAATTTGCTGTTGTGTTTGCTTAACGATTTTTGTTTTTGCTCGCTCTGCATTTAACTGAATTTTTGCCGTTGCTTTAAGGTGCTTATCATTCAAGGTCGCTTTTTCTGCTAAATAAGAGTCTTCTCGTTTACTTTTCTCTTTTACATATTCATCTTTTAAATGTGATAAATCATCTCTACTTTTATGTTTTGCTATTGACTGAAACCAGAAAGCAGAAAAAACACCAATCACGATAAGAGGAAAGGCCAATCGTAACCAGCCAAAACCTTGTAAGTCAGGTGATACTAAAACTAGCGCAACGGTTGCTACTTGTATTAAAAATATCCCTATCACAAAACGAAATACAATCATTAGTTACCTCAATCAATTGAAACTATAGAGAAATATTATATTTACACAGCCATAATATACACCAAGAATATGACCAATAATGCATTATTTTATACGCAATTCCTAATTGCATCCAATCGCTATATAATAGCGTAATCAATGGATAACGATGGAAACTCAAAATGCAAACGATTGACATGAATGTTGATGCGAAAGAAGTGGAAAAATTTGAAGTATTAGCACATCGCTGGTGGGATATGAACAGTGAGTTCAAGCCCTTACATGATATTAACCCATTAAGATTACATTATATTGATCAAAACTCAGGTGGACTTCAAGGAAAAAAAGTCATTGATATTGGTTGTGGTGGTGGCATTCTTTCTGAAAGTATGGCCGTTAGTGGAGCGCAGGTAACAGGGATTGATATGGGCGAAGCACCGCTTTCTGTAGCAGAGTTGCATAGTCTTGAAACAGGGGTTGAAATCAACTATCAACAAATCACTGCTGAAGAAATTGCCGAGCAACAAGCGGGGCAATATGATGTTGTCACTTGTATGGAAATGTTAGAACATGTACCTGCACCCAGTTCTGTCATTGCTGCTTGTAGTCAATTAGTAAAACCTGGGGGGCATGTTTTCTTCTCAACCATTAATCGTAACCCTAAAGCCTTTGCACTAGCCATTGTAGGCGCAGAATATATACTCAATATGCTACCTAAAGGGACACATGAGTATGCAAAATTTATACGTCCATCTGAATTAGAAGCATGGGCAAGGCATCAAAGCCTAGAATTAAAGGATGTCAGTGGTATGACCTATAACCCACTATTCCAAAGTTATAAAATCGGCAACGATGTTGATGTTAACTATCTTATGCATTTTACCAAGGTTTAATTAATACAAAACTATGATCATATTGACACGTAAAAATAGCAACCCAATAGTACTATTACTTAGCACATTATTGCTATTATCGGCCTGTAGCAATGTTCGCTATAAAAACGCAAGCTATGATAGCAAAAGAAAAATCACGACCATTTCAGCCATTAGCTCTATAGAACAAAATAAAATATCAGCATTAAGAAAAGCTATTATGTCATTAGGGTCTCATATTGATCCTCAAGAAGCACATTTTGTCGCACGCGAAGGGGTAATGTACCCTATGGTGCTATCAAATAAATACGGATTAGTCTCTCCACCATTACTACAAAACGTCTTGGTAAACTATGGCTATCGTAAAAATGGTCTATGTTGGCAATGGACACGTGATATGGGGAAACAGCTCGGTAAAAAACCATTAAAGACGCTCGATTTCCATCATGCCGTTGCATTTCGTCGTAATTATTGGAAGGAGCATAGCACCTTAGTTGTCTCTGCTAAGGGCAAACAGGTACGTGAGGGTATTGTGCTTGATCCGTGGCGAAACTCTGGCAATCTCTATTGGAATTTTGTTAAACGAGACACTAAGTACCCTTGGGTAAAATTCACAAATTAATAAATCACCTCCTTCTATCAGAAATACTGACTCTCCTAACTCTTTTCACCTAATAGTCTTTCAATATTCACCATCAATTAAGCTGCTTGTCCTTACAGTTATTAGGAAAGGTTATTTACCTGAAAATAGCCTTTAGGAAGTTCCAAAATAGTTAAGTTACCCGCATTGTGTAGGAT
>JAGLDT010000084.1 GCA_023145485.1 Cocleimonas sp.
ATCAAGAAAAACGTATTTTAGAAGCAGTTTCGAAGCTTGATCAAAAAGGCTATCTCCATGAAAACAATATTCATGTTGTTGATCTTTGTCGCTACAGTAAGACAGACGATGTCAACGAGGCCTATTTATTTTTTGATAGCTTGCAACGTAATGGAAAAATTAAAGCAGCATATCAACTCACAGGTTCAAATTCAGAAGGCTGTTATCGTCGCTTTGATGAAGAGCGACGAGGAATTCATCACCCTATTATGAGTGAGATGGCTGTTTAAGGATGAGAAGTTGACGAGAGTTCAATAAGGAATCTCATCCTTTATTCTTTACTATCATTCTTAATATCAGCTTCATCACCCTCCTCTTCTCCTTCAATAACCTCATCTTCATCCATGTTTTGGATCGGTGCAACTTGCACTAATGATTCGCCTTGACCAAGCTTAATAAGGGTAACACCTTGAGTATTACGGCTACTCACTGAAATATTCTCAACAGGGGTTCTAACTAATACGCCTCCACTGGTGATTAGCATAATTTCATCATCACGAGTCACCCGTACTGCACCAATTGCTTGACCATTACGCTCAGAGGTTTGAATCGCTATCACGCCCATACCACCGCGTTTTTGCAAGGAAAACTGATCAATATCAGTACGCTTTCCAAAACCATTCTCCGTTGCCATTAACACTTTGCCCTCACCAATAATAATCAGTGCATTAACTTTAGTGTCACCATCAACTTTAATACCTCTCACACCTGCCGCTGTACGTCCCATGGTACGTACATCCTTCTCATGGAAGTGAATCGCTTTACCTGCTGAGGTAAACATCATCACTTCATTGTCACCATCGGTAATTGCTACATCGACTAGATCATTATCATCTTTCAGCTTAATGGCAATAAGACCATTCGAGCGTTGCTTGGAAAATGCTTTAAGATCCGTTTTCTTGACCGTGCCATTTTCTGTTGCCATAAAGATAAATTTATCATCTTCATATTCACGAATAGGCAATACCGCTTGAATCCTTTCACCTTCTTGAAGTGGCAATAGATTCACAAAGGGACGACCACGTGATATACGACTCGCCATTGGTAATTGATAAACTTGTAGCCAATAGAGATAACCACGACTTGAGAAGCACAGCAAGGTATCGTGAGTACTGGCAACAAAGAGTTTCTCAATAAAATCTTCATCTTTCATTTTAGTGGCAGCTTTACCACGACCACCCCGATTTTGTGCTTTATAAGTATCCAATGGTTGCGCTTTAACATAGCCTGCATGTGATAAGGTAACCACAACATCTTCTTCTGGAATCAGATCAATATCAACCAGATCTTCACCAATTACATTGATAACGGTACGTCTTTCATCAGCAAATAATTCAATAATCTCAAGTAATTCATCACGAATGACCTGCATTAAACGCATCGGACGCCCTAGAATATCCAACAAATCAATAATACGCTCTAAAATCTCACGGTATTCATTTAAAATCTTATCTTTTTCTAGACCCGTGAGGCGATGTAATTGCATATCAAGAGTTGCTTTGACTTGCACCTCTGACAGCCAATAACCATCCTCTTTTAAGCCATAATGAGCGGATAAATTTTCTGGCTTAGCTATATCTGCATCACCACTTTGCAACATTTCTAATACAATTTCTGCATTCCATGCACAGGCTAATAATGCAACACGCGCCTCAGTTGGATTTGCTGAGGACTTAACGAGGCTAATAACCTCATCAATGCTCCCTAGCGCTACCGCTAAACCTTCTAAAATATGCGCTCTAGCTCTCGCTTTACGGAGTAAGAAAATAGTTCTACGGGTAACCACTTCGCGTCGATGCCGTAGAAAGGCTTCAAGAATTTGTTTTAGATTAAGTAGTTTGGGCTGACCATGATCAATGGCGATCATATTAATGCCAAAAGAAGATTGCATTTGTGTCTGCTTATAGAGGTTGTTTAAAACCACCTCACCTGACTCTCCCCGCTTAACTTCAATCACCATACGCATACCGTCTTTATCAGACTCATCACGTAGCGCTGAAATACCTTCTATTTTTTTCTCTTTGACTAATTGCGCTATTTTTTCTATTAAACGCAGTTTATTGACTTGGTAGGGCAACTCAGTAACGATGACTTTCTCGCGCCCTTTTTTATTCGTTTCTATGTCAGCGACAGCACGAACTTTGATACTACCGCGCCCCGTGTGATAGGCTTTTTTAATTCCTTGAGCACCATTAATAATCCCCGCAGTTGGGAAGTCAGGCCCCGGCAGATACTCCATTAAATCAGCAATATCTAGAGAGTCATCATCAATAAGAGCAATACAGGCATTCACGACTTCTGTGAGGTTATGAGGCGGGATATTAGTCGCCATACCAACCGCAATACCTGAGGAACCATTGATCAAAAGATTCGGCAAGCGCGTTGGAAAAACAGAAGGTTCAGATTCAGAGCCATCGTAATTATCGATAAAATCAACAGTTTCTTTTTCGATATCAGCCTGAAGATGATGGGCAATTTTTGACATTCTCACTTCGGTGTATCGCATTGCAGCAGGAGAGTCGCCATCAACAGAACCGAAGTTACCTTGAC
>JAGLDT010000085.1 GCA_023145485.1 Cocleimonas sp.
AACGATCTTAGAGCATTCAAGCTGGGACAAAAAGGCAAGTTAGAGTTCGGGGGTTATTGAATCATCAGTCCTTAGCGTTATAAATTTATTATTTCTTTCCTTTATTGGTACAGATCCCTAATACTCTTTCAGTACAGGAAACCTCTTGACCTTTCCAATGATTACAATGACCAAAAACATCGGCATCTAAACAGTCTTTATGCGGGCCTGAACAAGCGTTTAGAAACAAGACTGAAAATAGCGAGAGAATAAATAGAGTTTTTTTCATTGTTTATATCCTTGTTTATATTCTTAGGTAACTTAATTTCTTGGTGCTTTCTTATAACCGATGCTTCGCTTGACGCTTATTAGCAGTACCGATTTTGCATTTTTTCTGCTTTGTTTGCTGTTGTAAAAAGAGGGGTAGACCACTTTGTCCACTGCGTTGATAGTCTTTTTGTAAGGCTAACGTTAGAGCCTCGCAATCTGCGCCCATTTCACTGCTCATAACACGATAGATCAGATCAAATAAACGCTTTAATGCTATTTTCCATGTGCTCCCTGCTTGTAAATAGAGCGCATCACTTAGTTGCATAAATCGCTCAAAGGGGGTGATCAGTAAAATTAAGGGCAAGGTATGAGGAAAACGCCCTGAATTAGCGATCATATCCCAGTAGCGAGCAAAACGACTCACGCGCTGCATGGTAAAGAAATCTATATCTCGTGTACTTAAAATATTATACGGTGGCAATGGGTTATAGCGTAATTGATACTGTTCTGTATGGCGATTGATGGGCGCACCACGCAGACGTTTTAAGATTCCCATCTGAATTTCTTGTGGATTTAAAGACACCAATAAATCAAAACTTTTAGCAAAGTTTTCCAGTGTATCCTGTGGTAAACCAAAGATAAGGTCGGCATGAATATGTGCTCCTGTATGCTCTCTTAACCAACGTAAGTTCTCACAGGTTTTATTATTATCTTGGCGACGACTAATAAGGTTTTGAATGTCACTGTCAAACGTCTGCACACCAATTTCAAATTGCAGTGATTCGGCTGGAAAGCGTGTTAAAACCTGCTTTAATTTATCAGGTAAATTATCTGGAACAACTTCAAAGTGAAGATAAAGATCATCACTCATACGGTCTAAAAAGAATTCTAAAATCGTCACACTAGTGGCAACTTTTAAATTAAACGTGCGATCAATAAATTTAAAATTACGCGCACCGCGTTGATGCAGTAATTCAATTTCATCCAAAAAAGCATTTAATTCAAAAGGCTTGGACGTTTTATCCAATGCGGACAAGCAAAACTCACATTTAAACGGGCAACCCCGTGAGGCTTCGACATACATCACACGATTGCGAATATCTTCTTCATTGTATAAATCATAAGGCAAAGTAAGTTTATCTAAGGTGACCACATCACCCTGAATCATTTTATTGAGTGGCTTAGTACCCTGTAAAATCTGTTCACACAGCTGACGAAAGCTGATCTCCCCTGCTCCCATGACCACATAATCAACTAGTTCAACCACATCTGGCTGATCAGGAAAATGACTTACTTCTGGACCACCTAATACAATAATAACGTCGGGTGAAATTTGCTTAAGCAACGAGACGGTTTGCGTCACCTCGCTCACATTCCAAATATACACAGAGAAACCAATAATTTTAGGCTTCTTATTTAATAATTTTTCAGCCACATCAATCGGACGCTCGTGAATAGTGAACTCATCCAAGCTAGTCACTGCTTGCAGTTCGCCTAAATTGGCGTATAAATAACGTAAACCAAAGGCTGTATGAATATAACGCGCATTGAATGTGCTAAGAATGATATTAGCAGTAGAAAGAGTAGTTTGAGGCATCGATGAATTGTAGCAGAATTGCAATCATCATGGGTACTCCACCAAGTTTACCTTGATGAAATACCTGTGTTCAGTTAGCTAAAAGTGGTTTATCCATATGCTTTTAATGCTGCTGTCACTGCTTT
>JAGLDT010000086.1 GCA_023145485.1 Cocleimonas sp.
AGAACATTTTGCTGGCTACTTGCGTATCCCATTAAACCAATTCTCCAGATTTTACCTGCCATTGGACCAAGTCCTGCACCGATTTCTAGATTATAACGTTCGAGTAATTGCTTACGCACAGCAGCTTCGTCAATACCTTCTGGCAAGGTAACAGCATTAAGTTGAGGTAGGCGATATGCTTCATCAACAAAGAAGCCTAATCCCATCGCTTCAATCCCTGCTTTTAGTGCTTGATGATTAGTATCATGACGCGCCCATGAATTTTCTAGCCCTTCTTCATGCAAAACAACTAATGATTCATGAAATGCATACAGTGCATTGATAGGGGCAGTATGGTGATAGCTACGCTGTGCGCCTTCTCCCCAATAGCCCATCACTAGGTTTAAATCCATAAACCAGCTTTGTACTTTTGACTTACGGTTTTGAATTTTATTGATTGCCGCTTCACTAAAGCTAACAGGTGATATTCCCGGTGTACAAGATAAGCACTTTTGTGAACCTGAGTAGATTGCATCAATATTCCACTCATCTACTTGTAACTCTGATCCAGCAAGTGAAGTAACCGCATCAACAATCGTTAAGCAATCATGATCGTGGGCTATTTTCACCAATGTTTTTGCATCAGAGATTGCCCCAGTTGAGGTTTCAGCATGTACAAACGCAACGGTACTTGCTTCTGGATGTGCTTTTAAGGTCTCTTCCAGTTTATTAGGATCAACAGGTTTCCCCCAAGGATCTTCAACGATAATAGCCGTTGCGCCACAGCGTTCTACATTTTCTACCATGCGCATACCAAACACACCGTTTTGACACACAATCACCGTTTCACCAGGTTCAACTATATTAGTAAAGCAAGTTTCCATACCCGCAGAACCAGGCGCTGAAACAGGCATAGTCAGTTTGTTTTTAGTTAAAAAAGCATCTTGAAGTAAGGTTTTTACTTCATCCATTAAGGTGACAAACATAGGGTCTAAATGCCCAATG
Organism: Cocleimonas sp.; assembly: GCA_023145485.1. GTDB lineage: Bacteria > Pseudomonadota > Gammaproteobacteria > Thiotrichales > Thiotrichaceae > JAGLBW01. The sequence continues at coordinate 985 of JAGLDT010000086.1, forward strand.
GTTGAACGAGACATTGCCTCTAAAATGCGAGGATTAACATCAGAAGGACCAGGCCCCATTAAAATTCTTTGTGGTGGATGAAATGATGATACTGACATGTTAACTACCTTATTTTTTTATGAAGGTGGGTGATATTATCCTGTTGACGATGATGTTTCAGCAACTCATATTAATTGTGAGGGTACTTATGTTTTAATATCTACTTGCAAATACCTTCTATTTTACTGTGTCCACACAGTCTGCCCGCTTCCAATGTTTTTTCAAGTCTTTCTTTAATTTTTTTTGTAACTACTCAGCCATAGATATAGTGTT
>JAGLDT010000087.1 GCA_023145485.1 Cocleimonas sp.
AAAGCCATGAATGAAAGTGACGCGACAGGCGCCACGTAACAAAAAAAGGCAGCAATTCAGGGTTTAGGATACTATTTTCAACTAGATAGATTTTAAAATAGATAGAACAATCAATGATTTACTGTTGTTCTATCTAAAGCAAACAGCGCGAAAAATATTTTTAACTTGCTTTAAGTAATTGATATTACTTTATTTAGAGAAAAATTTAACGTATCAATACTCTGAATCGCTACCAAATGGAATTTGGGTGCGAGTTCATAGTTCATGGGAGTTTCGGTACGAGTTCAAAACTGCCCACCCTGCAATATTTGTGAGTATCTATAGCAAGGACTCGGCCTCGTCATCAGAGAAAGCCAAACGACTTGAAACCATGCGTCCAAAGGTGATTTCTGCAAAGTTTAAAAACTCGTTATTAAAGACATTTTGATCGGCAAATAATAACTGGTTTTCAAATTTGTCGGATTCACCGCCAAAAAAAGCATTGTCCCAAGCGGATTCAGCAGCGGCGAGTTTAGGTTCTTCGCTTTTTTCATACATCTTATAGGCGGGTTTAGGAAAGAAGTGCAATGGTTGTTGCAAGCCTAGCCAATAGCCTTCGACGAGCTGGGCTAATAAATCGTTAGCGTCGTTTATTGGGGCTAATGAGAAGGCATCGTCGGGTTGATAAATGTGTGTTTCGGCGATTTCCATGGTCTCTAAAGTGACACTGTTCATCACTAAATGATGTAGCCAAATCGCTAATAAATCACCTGCATAATACCTGCCTAAATGGTGTTTAACGCAACCTTCTTTTGTAAGGTTACTTAGTTTTCCTGAGAGGGTAAATTCACCTAGTTGCAAGTAAAAGGGTTGCTGTTGCGTCTTTAAATTCAACAATTTTGGGTATTGTTGATAAAATGTTTCAACGATCTCTGCCTGCTGGTTAAAGAATGCATCGCCAATATTGCCATGCGGTAATAAGCCTTTTGCACGGCATAAATTTAGATCATTTTCTATTGCATCAGCGCTCGGAATAATCTGCTGTCGCACTTGGGTGTCAATAAAAGACTCTAAGGCAAACGGTTCACGTATCGGCAATTCATCTTCATCACTAAACATCTGAATCGCAAAACAGTGTTTCAAAAAAGCACGGGCGGGTGATTTATAAAAGTTTATTAATTGATCCAAGGTGATGTGCTTAAATTCTTTGTCAGGTTCCGCTAATTTTTTACTGATAAATGCGGATGCTGTTTCTTTCGTTATGGTTTTTTTGTGGAGTGAAACATACTCCTCGATATAAGAAAACAGCGCCTTATTGTCACCTGTATAGTAACGTGAACTAAAGGCTTGCAGTGGGTGTTTGCAAATCCAATCCTGTTGCGCTTGCCCTGTTATTTTAGCCAAATAATCCAATAATTCACTAACGATCACCGAGGGCGGTAAACTGCCATTATCTTGCACGCTTTGTCCAATATAGCTGATATATAGGCGTTGCCGTGCCGCTAATAAAGACTCTAAAAATAGATAACGATCTTCATCACGGCGTGAACGATCGCCTCTTTTAGTATCATTTGCCATTTTATCAAAACTATGGTGGTGATCTTGGCGTGGAAAATCACCGTCATTCATCCCCAATAAGGCGACCATTTTAAAGGGTACGCTGCGCATGGGAGTTAGGGCGCAGAAGGTAATGCCACGGCTCATAAAACGTTCATCATGACTCGATGCTAAGATGCCTTGTAGTATTTTTTTAATCAGACTAAACGCCACGGGTTGATCAAATTCAGCTAATTGTTGCTGTTGTTGCAGTGTATCCAATGCTTTAAAAAGAACGCTATAATCTGTATTTTCAGCAAAAATAGCAGTCATGAATAAGCGTAATTTTTCTACCCATAGCTCAACGCTTAATTCGGCTAGTGACCATTCCCATAGTTGAAAAACACAGTCGGTAAATTGCTTAAAAGAAGCTAAAACCTGAGCATCATTGCCTTCAATCTGATTAAACGGTAATAATAACGACGCATCAAATAACTGTTCGCCAGGCATCATATAACCTAATAGCATACGATCTAAACCATACTTCCAACTATGCTCATAAGTCTCTGCTAAACCACTGCTGGCGCGCATTCTGTCACTAACACCCCAGCGAATATTGGTTGCTTCTGCCCAATGTCGGCATTGTAGTACCTGCTTTTGATCCAGATTAAACCGCTCACAAATCTGCGAATATTCCAGTAACTCAAACACCGCTTCGACATTAAAACGTTGCTCTGGTAAATCCAATAATTTAACAAATACTTCCACCTCAGGTTGATCCTTAGCAACACTACGATCAGCAATACTAAACGGCAAGACCTGTTTAGCTGTTGTAAAAACAGCCTCAATATAGGGCGCATATTGCTCAATGGTAGGTGCCATCACGACAATATCGGCTGGATTTAACCCATCTGACTGCTCCAATGCTGATAAAATTTGATCATGCAACACTTCAATTTCACGCATAGGGGTATGGCAAGCGTGCAGTTGAATGGATTGATATTCCTCTAGATTAATTTTGGATTGTTGCTGATTGAGTATGTCGTCTTGTAGGCAGTGCAAGACCGTATCACGCTGAGAGCCATTCCAACAGTCATTCCAACGGGGTTTAATCTCAGCCCCTAAATCATATAATTGATCTATAAATTCACGCCCCTGTTTACCGAGGGAATCCAGTAAGGGATTGCTTTTACTTTTATTTTCTGGATGCTGCCTTGCTTTAATATCTCCCCAATAATGACGACAAGGATTAACAATAAACAGATGCACTTCAATTTTTGAAGATAACTCACCCAACAAACGGATATACCCTGTTGATAAAGCAGAAACAGAGAAAAAGGAAACACGCTGAGGAAATTTACCCGTGTATTGATTTTGATGTTTTTGTGAAAAATGCTGAATAAAACGCTGTTGTAAATCAAGCCAATGGCTTATTTGACGCGTTTCACCCGCATCATCCATCATCATGGTTTGCCACAACCGCGCTTGCCAATCATTGTCAGCAAAATCGCCTGCTTCCCACTGCGTAATCCACTGGGGACGATAAAATAAATATTGATCCAATACAGGGGCTAAGGCATCGGCTAACTCCCATGCTGCTGACTCATTACTAAGATAATGACTCAGTTCAGGGTAGTTATTTGCATCATTAATAAAGATAGAAAACAATCGCCAACGTAATGTAGCAGGTTGACTAGGGTCATCGATGGGTACGTCATCAATCACCTTACGCAGTAATGACCACATATAATTAGCAGGGGAAAAGTATTGATAATTAGCACTGATTCCCAATTGTTGTGCCATTTGCAATGACAACCAACGCCCTATCGCAGGGTTTTGTACCACAATTTGTTCCGTTGCAAAAACAGAACGTAATGGTTGAGAAACCAGCTCAGCAAACTGCTGACTGAGGTTTTCGAGATGATGACTAGTGTGAAGAATTAACATCGCCGTATCATAATGCTTTAAAATGATAAATTTAAGGAAAACCTACCGTTACTCATGAATAATCTAATCAATAAAGTGGCTTTAGTCACCGGTTCGGCACGTCGTATTGGTGCCGTTATAAGTCGCACCTTGCATGCGGAAGGTGCGAATGTTGTGGTGCATTATCGAAACTCATCAAAAGATGCAAAGCTATTATGCGCAGAACTAAACCAATTGCGTCAAGACTCTTGCATTACAGTACAGGGGGATTTAAATGGTATTGAAACACTTCCGCACATGATTGAAACGGTCATCAATAAAATGGGGCGACTGGATATACTGGTGAATAATGCCTCTAGTTTCTACCCAACACCGATGGGAGAGATTAGCGAAAAGGATTGGGATAATTTAATGGGTAGCAACTTAAAAGCTCCTTTGTTTCTCTCTCAAGCTGTAATGCCTCATTTGAAAGCAAGCAACGGTTGTATTGTCAATATCGTTGATGTACATGGTTTTAGACCGATGAAAAACTACCCTGTCTACAGTATGGCAAAAGCGGGATTATTAATGTTGACCCAATCGCTTGCCCGTGAACTAGGCCCCGATATACGCGTCAATGGCGTTGCACCTGGCGCGATACTATGGCCAGAAAGGGATGCAAACCAAAGTGATCAACAAACAGTATTAGCGAAAACAGCACTGAAACGAGAGGGAACACCAGAGGATATCGCCAAAACTGTCCTGTTTTTAGTCCGTGATGCAAGCTATATAACAGGGCAAGTGATTCCCGTTGATGGCGGTAGGATGCTGAATCATTAGCTAAGGATTCTACAAGCTAACCCATAGGCAATGTTTTTAAAATCAATCCCAGTCCAAAGCACCCCCTGTTTGATACTCTGTGACGCGTGTTTCAAAGAAGTTCTTTTCTTTACGCATATTGGCTTGTTCATCTAGCCAAGGGGTGCAATTTTTTGCGCCAGGAAAGGGTTCTTCAAACCCTAATTGCCTTGCACGGCGATTGGCTATAAAACGAAATTGTTCGGTATGATCCTGTGAGGTATAGCCCAAAATAGGGTCTTTTAAGATATATTGCGCATAGCCTATTTCGGCAGCTTCTGATTCATCCCACATATCACGAATAGCTTTAGGGTCGAGAGTGACCTCATTCTCTAGCATGATTTGTTTAACCACACGAATACCGAAAGAGGCATGCAATACTTCATCGCGCATAATGTACTGAAGCTGTTCTGCTGTGCCTTTCATCAATCCACGACGCTGTAGAGAAAAGATTGGAGTAAACCCATTGTAAAACCAGCAACCTTCAAAAATGCCCGCAAAAAAGCTATACGCCATCACAAAATTATTTAACTCATCCCTATTGGTTAGATCAATATCACTGCGTAAAATAGAATCTAAACGGCGGTTTGCTAGCTGAATTTTGGCATTAATTTCGGGCACAACACGGTAGCGATTATAGATCTCTCCCTGATCTAAACCGATTGTTTCAATACAGTGCTGGTAAGTCCACGTATGCAATGCCTCTTCATAAACCTGTCTTGCTTGATAGATTTGTAGTTCGGGCGCTGTCATTTTTTCCATCACTGCCAAACCAATATTGCGCATCGCTAATATGTCGGATGTGGTCAGGTAGGCGAGGACATTTTCATACACATGTTTTTCGGTATCCGTCAAGCTATGTTGGTAGTCATGCACATCCTGTGCCATATTAATATCTAGCGGTGTCCAGTGGTTTTTATTCGCATTAAGAAAGTACTCCCACGCCCAAGGGTATTTAAAGGGTGCTAATTGATTGACATCTGCTAACCCATTGATAACTCTCTTATCTGATGCTTTTATAGGGTCACTATTAAAATTTATTGCAGGTGCTTTTTTTGATGAATTTTTCACTGCCTGTATCGTCTTGTTATCCGCGTCAGAACTGGTATTTTCAGATGTTTTTGAAAAGTTATTCACAGAGTTATCCACAGGCTTGTCTGTGATTGTTTCCCCACGTTGTTCAGATTGAGAAAATGAATTATTTAATGCATCACTTTTTGCATAAGACTCTTTTAATGTCTTTATTGGTTTATTATTTTCTTTGCTTATATTGAGTGGATCATCCCAGTTAATCATCATTAAATCTCTTTGTTATTGAATTTTTTCTAAGGATTTGTCATTTATCCATAGATTTGAAATATTACATCGTTAATTTTAGAACAAATAAAAAATATATTTATTCTCCTGTCACCCTAAGGTTACTCCAAAAAAGATGCCTTACCATATTCCTAAATTGCTGTTGATGTGGTTTCATCTTTTGATCTTAGTACACTATCAGGTATCTGAATTTCTGCTAATATTAGTTTAGTCATATAAGAATGCCATCATTAAAAATCAATCCATAGGATCTAATCAATGCTTTCCATCTTGCGTCATAAAACTATTACTGTCCAAATAGATACTGTCAC
>JAGLDT010000088.1 GCA_023145485.1 Cocleimonas sp.
TACACCATGAGCGGGGATTGCTGATCAAGAATAGATAAAAACCCCTAAAAGGCTATCCCAAGGAAGTAAACATAAAGCTATTTACTTCCTTCCCTGCAGTAGCCTAATGGCATACAACTTAGCTTTCCCTCTCTGCTATTGGCAAGAAGCCTCTATACGTCCACCGGGAAGATTCGTTTCAAAGGGAAAGGTAGCAGCATTACTTTCTATTTTAAGAACATAATAGCGCTCATTTTCTATATCATCAGAATCTGCCTCCAAATTACACGGCAAAGTACTACAGACTTGATTAAAGGATGTATCACGCCATGATTTAACAGAAACACGGGCATTGGCATTAAGCCCATCTCCTACCCTAAGTGATGAGCAAGAAGATGACACACGCCATTGAAAAGAAGTTAATGCACTGTTTTTATCTGATCCAATGGATACATCTTTTGAAGCACCATAGCCACTACTCTCTCCCTGTCGCACCGTGCTAATAATAGAGCCTGTTCCCATCCACCGAGCGCCTGCATCAACACGCACATCATTAGGATTCAACTCTTGAGAAGTAATACTTCCATGACCATCAGCACAGATTGCTCCAATCCAAACACTATCAGATAGCGGTGAGCTTGAAGTAACGGAAAAGGTTGTCCATTCATCGAGTGAATTAAGAATAAAGAAATTATCGGTCGACAGTGTTGTTTGGTAACTCTTTTGTATCGATGAGGCATACCATGGCTTTGTACTAATGGTGACGGGGATCGAGGAGACATTACTAGGGTTATTAGGATCAATATAGACACCTAACGTACTACAACCTGATACCGCTCTCCATTGAAAAACAACCGTAGATAAATTACCTGAATGGGGTTGCATAGCGGCTATATCTCTATCACAGCCATAAAAACATCCTTCGGTAGGAGAAATAATTGATCCTGCACCATCAAATATGGATGCATTATTACTAGGCTGAGGTGTTGGCGTTGTTGTTTTTGAATTCCGAATAGAAGAGATTGCTTCAGCGCTAAGACGCAATGAACGCGCACTGTTCTCATTTTGAGTTCCGCAAGGTATATCATTTTGAGAGCAAAGGATATCTGGGTTAGAGAAAA
>JAGLDT010000089.1 GCA_023145485.1 Cocleimonas sp.
TCGATTAAATGATAACGAGGATAAAAAAATAGAGATGATTTGTATATACTCATTCACCACTCTTATTTTAAATACTAAAAATAAACACTCGATATTAATTAAATAGAGGCATCGTAGTAATGAGGTCTTCTCAAATAGGCTTTAGCTTAATAGAATCCATGATCGCTACACTGGTGATTTCGGTAGGATTATTAGGCGTTGCAAGCCTACAAATGATTGCAATGAAAGGAAGTACTCATGCTGTTCAACAAGGGCATGCAAGTGACTTAATGGGGGCTTTGTTAGAACGTATGCGCTCTAATACTGATGGCGTCTATGCAGATGACTATAATATAGCCAATAGCTCAAGTTATAATTGCACTATCCCATTAATAAAAAATTGCGAAGATGGTGTTACTTCATGTAGTAGCCAAGAGCTAGCAATAAGTGATTTGCATTACACCATTTGTGGTTATGATTCAACTCACCTCGGTGGCGTAATTGGTTCTTTAAGCAGTGGTTCTATCTCTATTTCTTGCATTGGTGGTCCGGGTAACTGTGTGACTGGTATTAATTTTAGAATTCGTTGGAAGGAGAGAATACTTGGTCAGGAAGGGGGCGGGGCGAAAGAATTACCTCGGGAGATTAGTTTAAACACGGCTATAGTTCCATGAAGAAAAAACAGCAACAATTAGGGCTTTCCCTTATTGAAATGATGATTGCAATGGTGCTTGGTATTTTATTATCAGCGGGAACAGCTACCCTTTATTTTAGCTCACAACGTGCTTTTCTTTCGCAAAGCCAGTTTTCGATTATAGAAGATAATGGGCGTTTGGCTTTAGAAATTTTGACAGATATTATTGAGCATACAGGCTATGTTTCCACTAATGCTAGCCCCTTATCGGGTGAGGATCGTTTTATTACCTCTGCTGTTACAACAACAAATTGTGGTGGTGAAAATAATGTTTTAACCCCTGCATTATTTGCTACAACAGCTAATAATAACTCAGGTGATTCTATTGGTGTTGTCTATATCGGCGATAATAGTTTAAATACAGATTGTGGTGGTAGTCAGTTACCCATCGCCTGTCGAGTTGGTGGCGTAGGCTCACTAAATGCCTCTAAAATATACAATTATTTTTCTATTGGTACGAATTCTGAAGGTATTCCTGTTTTAAATTGTGCGGGCTCTAGAAGTGCTAATAGGCTTGAGATTTCAGAGGGGGTGGAGAACCTGCAAGTACTTTATGGTGTTGATGACGATGATGACAATCAAGTGGATAAGTATGTTAATTCAGATCAAGTAACGACGTGGGGGCGTATTATTAGTGTTCAGTTAGCTATTTTAGTGCGCTCTTTGAGTCCAGTAAAAAATAAAAATGAATCCAAAACATATACATTGTTGGACAATACAACCATTACAAAAAATGATAAATATCAAAGGGCTGTTTTTTCAACAATTGTGCGACTTAGAAACGTGCAGTTATAAAACGATACGGGCTATTTATGAAAAAAATAAATCCTAAAAAAATAACGTCTACCCCTTATTCTACACAACAAGGTAGTATCTTGCTTTGGTCAATGGTTATACTGCTGGTGTTGACATTAGTAGGCCTTAGTGCTGTGAAAACAGCGGGTATTGGCACACAAGTAACAGGAAATTCTTTGTTTTCAATGTTGGTTTTTCAAGGGGCGGAATCAGCATTAGGAAAAACTGCCAATATTCATTATGTCAAAATGGCAGTTGATAATATTCCAACGCGAGAAATTGATGTGCCAGCAGGAGATTTGCCTGATGAAGATGCTTCAAAAGGAGCCTTAACGTCAGAGGTTAATGTTGCTTGGCGTGGGTATCAAAAATGCCCACTGACTTCGATTGCACTTTCTACAACAGTTGCAGCTCAATCAGGAGGCGTGGCTTGTCAGTATTATGATATTGGTGCTAAAACAGGGCTTAAAGGAACGGGGGCAAGGGCAACCCATATGCTAGGCGTTGTTAAATATGCACCAGCGCAACATGCTACATTAAATTAATTGCCTAGAGTTTGGGCTATTTGAGAGTATCAATATGAAAAATAATAAAAATAGAATCATATCTAATCTTAAACAAAATGGTTTTTCCTTACTGGAGTTAATGATAGCTGTTGCTATTATAGGCATTATTACTTCAATTGCTTATCCTTCCTATATGAAACAGGTACAAAAAAGTAAGCGAACGCCTGCAAAAGTAGAGTTAATGCGAATTGCTCAAATACAGGAAAGCTTTTATGTGCAAAATTTAAGTTATGCACAGACACTGAATAACGATACTGCTGTAGGAGGATTAGGATTTGCAGATTCTACAGTAACAACTGAAGGTGGAGACTATAGCGTGTCATTATCTGCGACTACAGCAGATGGTTCTGCATGTTCAGGAACATCTGTAACTCCTTGTGTAATTTACATATTAACCGCCGAACCCATCTCCACCGAACCTCAGGCTCATGATGGATTATGTACTGGTTTTCAATTAACCAATACAGGTGCTAAGGCGGCTAAAAACACAGCGCATTCAACTTATGGAACAGCTAGTGTAAGAGATGCTTGTTGGTAAATAGACTATCAAAATAAATCCAAACGCTCCATTGCCCAATAAAGACCAACAAAAGAAATCAGCAATGAGCTAGGGATGACTATAAATGATCTATACCAATATTTATTTTTAAACCACAAAGCAACACTGAAATAAGCTAAGGCAATGACAATAAGTTGCCCTAGCTCAACACCGACGTTAAAGCTGATTAAGGTTGTAATAAAGGTGTTTTCAGGCATATTAAAATCAGATAATGCGCTCGCAAACCCCATTCCATGAATTAAGCCAAATAAAAACACCACTAATAAGCGTATTTTATTGAGTTGGCTCATCATTATGTTTTCAATACCCACATAAGCGATAGAAAGTGCAATCAAGGGTTCTACGATATTAGTTGGCAAACTAATGATGCCGTTGATTGATAAACCTAAGGTGATGGTATGCGCAAGGGTAAATAAGGTGATTTGCTGTACTAGTGGCTTTAGTTGGGTATTGAGTAAAAATATACCTAATATAAAAAGAATATGATCCAGTCCTAGTGGAATAATATGCTCAAATCCAATGACAATGTATTCGCTAATAACCTTATACAAAGGACGTTGAGTAAATATTTCAGAAAGAGAAAAGGGTGTGCTGAATTGATCTTTGCGCAACCATTGCCATTCTGACCAGTGCCATTTCCCTTCTACTTTATTTACCTGCCTTAATCTTACTGCATTATCGCCAAATTTAAGCGGATAATACCATTGCAGAGATTCTGTTTCTCTATTCAGTTGTGCGGTTAAGGTGATAAGGCTAATTCTTGGGACTTTAGTATAGCCTGCCTCAGGGATTTTAATGCTTTTGATTTTTAGTTTTATAGCGTAGTTTTTTTCATTCTTTAAAATAAGATTTTTTAAAAAACCAGCCTTGAACTGATTGAATTTTTCACTTAAGTCTTCACTCTTTAGTTTTCTAAGTTGATCGTATTGATCCCCATTGGGTGCTTCTTTGGTGTTTTTATAACGCGCATTAATACCTGTTAGCAATGCCTCAATACTCGCTCTTATTTCAATATCAACATGACCTTGAGTATGGGTGCTGATTTCAATAAGGGCTGGTTTTACAACATCTGCGACGGCATTATTGCTCAATGCAATGAGTAATATGCACAGGCTACCTAGCCATCGATAATATGGGCAAAGTTTTAGAATCATGAATAAATCTTTAATTGTTCAAGGTATAATCCCTCGATTCTAACAAATTAACATATAAAAGCTGAATGATGAGTCAATTTCCTGTTTTAACGATTGATGGCCCTGCGGGTTCTGGTAAAGGTACGATTGCGGAGCAGGTAGCCAAAGCACTGGGCTGGCATATGCTGGATAGTGGTGCTTTATACCGTTTGGTTGCAATTGCAGCGCAAAAAAAGAATATTTCCTTTGATGATGATAAGAACCTTACTGCACTGGCAAAAAAATTAGATGCTGTTTTTGTGCCCTGTGAAATCGGTGGTATTGAGGTTCGTTTGGAGGATGAAGATGTAACGCTTGCTATTCGCACTGAAGATTGTGGTCGTATGGCATCACAAGTTGCTGCCAATAAAGGGGTGCGTAAAGCCTTATTACAGCGACAACGGGATTATTTAGTGTCCCCTGGTTTAGTGGCGGATGGGCGGGATATGGGAACGGTGGTATTTCCTAATGCAACCGCAAAGGTTTTTTTAACTGCATCCGCAGAAGAAAGGGCGAAACGACGTTTTAATCAGTTGAATGAAAAAGGTGTGGATGTTAGTCTAGCGGGCTTAATTATTGATATACAAGAGCGAGATTTGCGCGATATGAGCCGTACAGAAGCGCCTATGGTCGCGGCTTCTGATGCAATTACAATCGATACCAGTAGACTGTCTATCGAGGCCGTTGTTGAACAAGTTTTAGCGCTTGTGGCAAAGAATCAATAAATTTTTAGTCATTAACCCTTTATTTCCTGAATACATAAAGGCGTTTGATGTATTTTGTTGTCATGCATAATGTTTGATAACATCAAATTAACCGTCGCGAACAGGATCGCAGGCGTAGGATAGGTTTAAACCAACATGAGTGAAAGTTTTGCGGAGCTGTTTGAAGAAAGCTTAACGTATATAGAGATGACTCCAGGGTCTCTTGTGAATGCATCAGTAGTCGAAGTAACCCCAGATTTTGTTACCGTAAGTGCAGGATTAAAATCAGAAGGTGTTATCCCAGCTGATGAATTTAAAAATGATGCAGGCGAAATTACGGTTCAACCAGGTGATGTCGTTGAAGTTGCATTAGAAAGCGTCGAAGATGGATTTGGTGAAACCCGTCTATCACGTGAAAAAGCACGCCGTCTACGTGCTTGGGAGATTCTTGAAGAAGCAATCGAGAATGACGAAATTATTACCGGTATTATTACTGGCAAAGTACGCGGTGGATTCACTGTCGAGCTTGGCGATATTCGTGCATTCCTACCAGGTTCTTTGGTTGATGTACGCCCAGTACGTGATACTACTTTCCTTGAAGGCAAAGAATTAGAATTCAAACTGATCAAATTAGATCAACGACGTAATAACGTGGTTGTTTCACGTCGTGCAGTGGTTGAAGAAGAATACAGTGCAGAGCGTGAAGCGTTACTTGAATCACTAGAAGAAGGAAAAGTAATCAAAGGTATCGTTAAGAACCTTACGGATTATGGTGCCTTTATTGACCTCGGTGGCATTGACGGCCTATTGCATATCACTGATATTGCATGGAAGCGCGTTAAACATCCATCAGAAATTTTAACGATTGGTGATGAGCTAGAAGTTAAAGTCCTTAAGTTTGATCGTGAGAAGAGTCGCGTATCACTGGGTCTGAAGCAATTAGGTGAAGATCCATGGCAAGACCTAGTACGTCGTTACCCTGTCAAGACGCATCTCTTCGGAAAAGTAAGTAATCTTACGGATTATGGCTGCTTTGTTGAAATTGAAGACGGTGTTGAAGGTTTGGTTCATGTTTCTGAAATGGATTGGACGAACAAGAACGTTAATCCTTCAAAGGTTGTGACTTTAGGCGAAGAAGTTGAAGTCATGATTCTTGATATTGATGCAGATCGTCGTCGTATCTCATTAGGTATGAAGCAATGCAAGCCTAATCCTTGGGATCAGTTTGCTAAATCCTTTAATAAAAATGATCAAGTTAAAGGTAATATTAAATCAATTACTGACTTTGGTATCTTTATCGGACTTGATGGTGGTATTGACGGTTTAGTTCATCTTTCCGATATTTCATGGAATGTATCAGGTGAAGATGCAATTCGTGACTTTAAGAAAGGCGATGAAGTTGAAGCCATTGTTTTAGCGGTTGATCCAGAGCGTGAGCGTATTTCTCTGGGTATTAAGCAATTAAGTCAAGATCCATTCTCACTCTTCTTTGCTAACCATCCTAAAGGCAGTGCAGTTAGCGGTGTTATTACCGAAGTAACGCCCAAGATGGCAAAAATTGAGTTAGCGGAAGGTATCGAAGGTATCCTACGTGCATCAGAAATTTCTCGTGATCGTGTTGAAGATGCAACAACTATCTTAAACGTTGGTGATAAGATTGATGCGAAATTTATGGGCATGGATCGTAAAACACGCGTGATTAATCTTTCTGTTAAAGCAAAAGACTACGATGATGAAGCAGAAGTAATGAAAGAATACAGCACTAAATCAACTGGTGGAACTTCATTAGCTGATATCTTCAAGGAGCAAATGGAGAAGTAGGGTAATATTAATCCTTATTAGTTATACTCTTAGCTCTTTCTAGGACGTTTGTATTAGAAGCCAATTGTTTTTTTTAAATAATTGGCTTTTTAGTTTGTATTTTTTGTTGTTATTTTGTTTTGAGACTGTTTTTTTTTTACCACAAGGAGTAAACTGTATGCACGTTAACCTACGCAGGAGAAGGGCATGACAAAATCAGAAATAATTGACGTTCTTTCTAGAAAACAAAGTCATTTAAGCAGTAGAGATGTCGAGTTGTCAGTGAAAATATTATTGGAACAGATGAGTGATACACTTGCTGACGGTAAGCGCATTGAAATTCGTGGCTTTGGTAGTTTCTCATTACACTATCGTGCAGCACGACGTGGTCGTAATCCTAAGACGGGTGAAAAGGTGGATTTATCACCTAAGCATGTTCCGCATTTTAAACCTGGAAAAGAACTTCGTGATCGTGTTGATGATTCTAAGCTTGAATGCTCAATACAAAATTAATATTTTTATTGCCAATATAGATTGGCTACTATAAAGGCATACAGAAGTATAGAAATAGCATAATTATTCTAATAAGCTAGAATTTTTTCTATAACGAAAGGGTATTTTGTGTATAGTAGCGAAGAAATATCCTAAAAATAGAAAATTTAATACGTTTGAAGAATGATAGAAATTTTATACTTGCTACTCCCACTAGCTTTCTACTCTGGCTGGAAAGCAGCCAAAAAAAATAATATAAAGCAATGCATTAAATCTAATAAGCTTGCTGATGATTATGTAAAAGGTGTTAACTACCTATTAAGTGAAAAACCTGATAAAGCCCTCGAAGTTTTTATAAACCATCCCGATGTTGATGAGTATACTGCAGAGACCTATTTGCTCCTTGGTAATATGTTTCGTAATCGAGGAGAGGTTGATCGTGCTTTACGTTTACATCAGAATCTAATCGCTCGTTCGAGTCTTAATAAAGATCAAAAAGAATTAGTTATGTTCTCCCTCGGTGAAGATTATCTAGCCGCTGGTATGCTTGATCGCGCAGAGCGTGTTTTCCAGGAGTTGCTTCTTTTAGATCCTAATGATGTGAATGCCTGTGCTCCCTTGCGACGAATCTATGAGCAAACTCATGAGTGGGAAAAGGCTATAAATGCGACTTACTGTCTAGAAGAAAAAAAAATCCCCCTTTCTTATAAGAAACTCATTGCCCATTATTATTGTGAAATGGCAGATTTAGAAATGACAAAGGGAAAGTTGCATCGAGTTGAAGAATATATTGCTAAAGCTTATAAAAGTTATAAAAATTCCGCACGAGTGATGGTATTGCAAGCAGATTTGCTGAAGCGGAAAAAAAATTATCAAAAGGCTTTTATAATGTATTTAAAAGCGCTTAAACATGATTCTCGTTTACTAGCTCATTTATTTGATAAGATAGTAAAGGTAGCAACAAGGACAGGACAGAGCAAAAAATTAGAACAGCTTTTATTTGAACTATATAGTAAGGATAGCAATGTTTTAGCTTATTTATTAGAGATGCTTTCATCAAGCACCTCTAGCACTAATCCTGCCACAATTGATTTTTTATTGGATGATTTGAAAAATAAAAAATTAGATATTGCTTCAATTAGCCAGTCGATTAATATTCTTCAACAAGAGGAGAGTACCTGCAAAGAACGTGACAGACTCCTTTTAATTAAACAAGCTCTTGAACATTATTTGCAAGGTAAAGCAGGCTTCCAATGTCAGAACTGTGGCTATCAAATGCATGATTATTTGTGGCGCTGTCCTGCTTGTTATCAGTGGGACAGAGTGTCACATGCCTAAAGAAAGGAATTATGATGTCGAGTAAATTAATTATTGCATTAGATTTTTCATCAGCTGATATAGCAATGCAGTTTGTCGATCAATTGTCTCCATCTGATTGTAAGCTAAAAGTTGGTTTCGAGCTTTTTGTCAGTGCAGGACCTGAAATGGTTCGAAAATTGACAAATAAAGGTTTTGATATTTTTCTTGATTTGAAATTTCATGATATTCCGAATACCGTTGCTTCTGTGTGTAAAGCTGCTGCAAAACTTGATGTTTGGATGATGAATGTACACGCATCAGGAGGTATCGAGATGATGCATAAGGCATCGGAGGCTTTAGGTAATTTTGAAAGCCCTCCTAAACTGATTGCTGTTTCAGTATTGACTTCAATGACAGACAAGCAACTGCAACAAACAGGTGTAAATGCTTTAGCTAAAGATCAAGTGGCTCATCTGGCGACTCTGGCTAAAGAAGCAGGTTTAGATGGAATGGTTTGCTCTGCTAGAGAAGCAAATTTATTACGTCAACTAATGGGAGAAGACTTTCTTCTAGTTACTCCAGGGATTCGTCCAACAGGATCAGATAGAGGCGATCAGTCTCGAATAATGACTCCCGCTGATGCGATTCGGGCAGGAGTAGACTATATTGTTGTTGGAAGACCGATTACACAAGCAAGCAAGCCATTAGAGGTCATTGCAATGATTAATGCTGAGTTATCAAATGTGGACTCTTAAAGTTCACGATGGCTAGTTATAATGGCGCTATTTTTTTGTTCTTGAAAATAAAGAGCTAATTGTTCAACTAAATAAACAGAGCGATGATGTCCGCCAGTACAACCAATTGAAACCGTAAGATAAGCGCGTTGATTTTCTATGAAATAAGGAATCCATTTTTGCAGTAAATCAACCAGATCTTGTTTCATTTCTTGAACCAACTCTTGATTATCTAACCAGTCGCTTACCGCCTTTTCCAGACCAGTATGCCCTCGTAAAGAAGGTTCCCAGTAAGGGTTCGGTAGACAACGTACATCAAACAAAAAGTCTGAGTCTCTTGGTGTCCCATATTTAAAGCCAAAGGATTGAAATACAAGCGATAATTGAAAATCTGTCATAATACAAATACGTTTTTTAATTAGCATTGCAAGTTCATAAATATCCGTATAACTGGTATCAACTTGGAGGTCAGATATTTCCCGTATTGAAGTTAATAACTCCTCTTCCTCTAAAATGCATTGGCGTAGTGTTTGGTTGGGATTAGACAGCGGATGACGACGACGTGTTTCATCGTAACGTTTTAG
>JAGLDT010000009.1 GCA_023145485.1 Cocleimonas sp.
ATTAAACTAATAAAAAAATAGGTTATTGATAAACCATAAATAAATAGAATAAGCTGCATTGAAAATCCCTCTTTTAAGTTTGTTTTTAGTCGGCCAGAAATTCAGACACGTAAGCCTATCATCAGTTCCATGAAGTGGATGTGGAGATTAGATTAATTAACAGCAATGAGGTGTAAAAATAAACAAAAAAAGTGCGTCATTGATTGTTTTTTAAGTGTCTCTGGGGAGATTTTTAAATAACTTTACCAAATGTTATTTAGCCCATAAAATGTGTGCATTTTAAACTTTAGGAGTTGTTATTATGGCTACAGGAAGTTATATGGCAGGACTATTTGGAAGGTCTCCAATTAGCCCGCTACAAGGGCATATGTACTGTGTGTATAAGTCTATACAAAACCTCTGCACTCTATTTGAAGGTGTTGTTGAAATAAATCAGGATAAAATTACTACGGCATCTGAAGCCTTAGTAAAAGGTGAGCATGAAGCGGATATATTAAAAAAAGAACTACGCAATAATCTACCTAAAGGTATGTTTATGCCCATTGATCGTCGTGATTTACTGGATGTTCTTCTAATGCAAGATCAAATAGCAAATCAGGGGAAATCAATTGCGCGCCTAATTACAGGACGCAAGATGACTTTACCCGCAGAAATGCAGACGCTTTTTTTAGAGTTCGTTGATAAATCTGTTGTAACCGTTAGATGGGCATTAGATGTTATTAATGAGCTAGACGAACTACTTGAATCTGGTTTTCGTGGGCGTGAAGTTGATCATGTTGAAAGCATGCTAACTAAATTGGGTGCAATAGAAACAGAGGTTGATGGTATTCAAAATAAACTCAAAGGTATTTTATATGAGTTAGAAGATGATTTGCGCGCAACGGACGTTATGTTCACTTATCGGCTCATAGACTGGGTAGGTCGTGTAGCAGATAATGCTGAAAAAGTAGGTAGTCGATTGCAATTAATGTTAGCTAGATAAGAGGCCAGTTAAAATGGATTTTTTTTCTGATACAACAATGGTTTATATCACGTTAGCTGCCGTTTTCGGTATCTTTATGGCGTGGGGAATAGGTGCAAATGATGTTGCTAATGCAATGGCTACATCGGTTGGCTCTAAAGCAATAACTATTAAGCAAGCGATTATACTGGCGGCTATATTTGAGTTTGCAGGTGCTTATTTAGCAGGAGGTGAGGTTACTAAAACCATCCGTAAAGGGATTGTTTCGATGGATGCCTTTAATGGCAATGTTGATTTACTCATTTGGGGTATGTTAGCTTCCTTATTAGCCGCAGGAACTTGGCTGCTTATCGCCTCCTTAAAAGGTTGGCCTGTCTCAACAACACACAGTATTGTTGGCGCAGTCATAGGTTTTGCGGCGGTTGGAGTCAGTGTAGATGCCGTGAACTGGGTGAAAGTTGGCAGTATTGTCATGAGCTGGGTGGTTTCTCCCATAATAGCAGGAGCTATTGCCTTTGCTGTGTTTAGCAGCATTCAAAAATTAGTGATTAATACCTCTGAACCACTAAAGAATGCCATTAAGTATGGCCCTGTTTACCTGTTCATGGTTGGCTTTATTATCGCGCTTGTTACAATTAAAAAGGGTTTAAAGCATGTCGGTATTAATATTGAGGGTGGCATGGAGTTTGTCTATGCGGCAATGTTGGGTGGTTTTATTGCCTTTATTGGCATTGTGCTCATTCGACGCATTAAGTTTGATGACAAAGCAGAAAAGCGCTTTCATTTTGCCAATGTGGAAAAAATATTTGCAATTTTAATGATCTTCACAGCCTCAGCAATGGCATTCGCACATGGGTCAAATGATGTTGCTAATGCGGTAGGGCCAATGGCGGCTGTTATTAGTGCGGCACAAAGTGGTGAACTGGCATCAAAGTCAGAACTGCCAGGTTGGGTGCTCTTTGTCGGTGGTATTGGTATTGTTATTGGTCTCGCAACACTGGGTTATAAAGTAATCGCCACGGTCGGTGAAAAAATTACCGAGCTAACGCCAAGCCGTGGTTTCTCTGCTGAAATAGGTGCAGCCACCACCGTCGTTTTGGCTTCTTATACAGGCATCCCTGTCTCTACCACGCAAACACTGGTGGGTGCGATTCTAGGGGTAGGCTTAGCACGGGGTATAGCGGCGATTGATCTAAGGGTGGTTGGTAATATCTTTATGTCATGGGTGATCACCTTGCCAGCAGGTGCGATTTTATCAATCATGTTTTTCTATATATTGCAAGCAATATTTTCTTAGTGGTTTTATTGGAGTGAAAAGCTTTAAAAAGGGCTATGCTACAACATGCATGGCCCTTTTTTATTGGCATATTTCGTAACCTCTAAAGAATGGGAAGTCTAATAGAATGTAACAATAAAACTATCAGGATAAAGAATGAATAAATTAAATCACACTCTTTTAAGGGGGCTAGCAGGTATAGCTCTTTGTCTTACTTTGAATAGTGCATTGGCAAAGGATTATTCAGTTGGTTTTAAAGTTGGCACAATGGGGTTGGGGGTGGAGATAAATAAGCCACTTCAAGAATCACTGGATTTGCGCCTCAGCCTTAATTATATCGAAGGGCAGGTGAGTCATTTTAAAGTGGGTTCGATTGAATATGATGTAGAGGCTAGTGCGACTGCGATACAAGCGGTTGTTGATTGGTATCCACAACAAAATAAGAAATTTTATCTAAGTGGTGGTTTCTTGCTGGGTAATGATAATATCAATCCTGAGCCTACGCCTGATTTTGTTTTTAGAGGTATAAAAATAGGCCAAGCTTTGGATCGTTTTGAGGTGGATTTAAAGGTGGATTATGCTGATATTGCGCCTTATATCGGTGTTGGTTATAACAATAAAACAGAAAAAAATAAGGGCTGGTTTTATTCAGCCGAACTAGGTCTTGCCTATTTAGGAATGCCAAAGGTCGGCTTTAATATTATTGATAAAGCCACAGGGGAAACACCGATCCTAATCCCTCAAGAAGCGCTTGATAAGGAGTTGGTGAAGATTAAAAATAAGGTCGATAACTATAAAATCTTTCCTGTGATGAGTTTTTCTTGGATTTATCGTTTTAATTAGCTCTGCAAATTATGCAATATAGCATCCCTTCCTTCCGATAAGCTTTTCGGCTCACTTCGTCCCTTTCTTGCTTGAATATTGTTCTATTGCGTCTAAATTCTTTGACTAATCTCTAAAAATGCTGATTTAAGTAATTGATTCGGTTATATTTGGAGCGGTACTTTGCATAAAGTTCACGGGTTAAATATTGTTACATATAAACAAGCTTGAGGTAAAAAATGTCGGCTAAAATGGAATTACGTTGGCTAAAAGAAGAAGATTATCAAGATGCCAGCCAAAGATTTGTACAATTTTGCAAGGAGGATGTTTCTCAACAGATGGAGTCAGATATTAATTTTGATTATGAGGTGTACGAAGCGTCAATACGCCTGATTCTTGAAAAAATGGATCAAGCCGAAGAGCAAAAAAAGCAAGGGGTGAGGTAATGCTAATTCGTTCTTTAAAATTAATTAACTTTAAAAAATATGAAACGTTGTTTATTGATGATCTTCCTGAAAAAGGTGTTGTCAAAGTTGGTGGTAAGAACGAAGCAGGCAAAACCAGTATCGGTGAAGCCGTTTGTTTCGCTTTATTTGGACGTACCTTTCTTAATAGTAAAAAAAATGCTAAACGGCTGATTCGTTGGAATGAGAAAGAGATGACCGTGTCGCTCGTTCTCTTTGATGACAATAATGAAGCTTATAAAATTATTCGAACAGTTAATGCCAGTGGGCTTAGTTCTATTCGGATTATGCGCTTATCGGACAGTCATACGCTAACTGAGTTACTTGAAGGCAGTGATAAAATTATTAGTGATTTACTGGGCTATAATTACGAAACGTTTGTTGATTCGTTTTGTATGGTACAGCGTGAGTTTACAGCACCAGAGGTAGATAGTAATAG
>JAGLDT010000090.1 GCA_023145485.1 Cocleimonas sp.
ATTTCACTTTTTCGCTTTCTGAAAAGTGAAAATCAACAACTTACGCGTGTTAAAAATCAATATGACTGTTTTTACACCAGCGCAACCTATTGATTTTAAACGTGCCTGTGGATTATGAGAAGTTACAAAAAACAAGATCAAGTCATTGATATTAAATAAATTTCAATCTGTATTTGGTTTGCTTTAAAATAAAAAAGTGTTACCTTGTACTAGCTATTGTTGAACCACGCCAAAATAACGTCCCAATTCTAAGCATAGCCTGACTTTTCATCATTACCAAAAAGCTC
This sequence comes from Cocleimonas sp., assembly GCA_023145485.1. Classification (GTDB taxonomy): domain Bacteria; phylum Pseudomonadota; class Gammaproteobacteria; order Thiotrichales; family Thiotrichaceae; genus JAGLBW01. The sequence continues at coordinate 288 of JAGLDT010000090.1, forward strand.
ATAACTTGGCCCTGCATCAAAAGATGAGTCCGTTAATAGTGACATAAAGAGACTACGCTTTAATAGTTCTTCAATTGGATTGCCTTCGTCTTGCGGAGGCGTACTATCAGGGTCAATAAGACCTAAGTCTTGTACAAGTTGCATGATTAACTGCAACAGGAACGTCAACATTTCCATACCATTATCACCTTCAAATAAGTCACCAAATGTATTCATTTGAGCGACATCACTTTCAAGAGGCTCATGTTCTGTTGCAATTGTTGTTGTATTTTGCAAAGTATTTTGATTCATCATTGCGGTATAATTTGTATCTAACATAAGTCACCTAACTCTTTAATTTATAATATTATCTACTAGATAGTATAAATCCAGAATAATGGCTATTTTTCTAATGATTACTGTGTTGTATTTCAAGCTAAATGGTCGCCTGAAAAAGTATTCGACAATAGAAAAAGGCAGATTCACATTCCATTGCAAATCCGCCTTATTTGGGTCTACCTGACACTATTTAAAAAATAATCCCATATTTTTACTATTTGATCTTATTGATTATTCATCGCCTGATGCGCTTGGTGCTTTGATTGAGATATTGTTGCCTACTGCAGACACATTAACCGTCACAGGACCAATAGCTCCAGTGTTCCCTACAACAAAACCACGCGCTGAAATTAGGCTACCGCGGTTTTCTTGAAACATTGAACCCGTTGCGCCTAAAGGTGCTGTTAAGTTGTTACCAACAGCGGTCACATTAAGGATAGGATCTCTTCCTACCGGATTAACACCAAAACCATTATTACTAATACTACCTACTGCACTAACAGGGCTCTCATAATTGAACTGTACAGAACCAAGGCTTGTTTGACCTATATCATCACCTTCAGCATCCGCTATGGTCAAGTTGTTACCAACAGCAGTTACATTTAGCTCAACAATGGCCTCATCACTGTCTAAATTAATACGATTTCCTATGATAGCACCATTCGCACTGACACCACCTGCCTGATTACCTTGAACTGCCCCAATAACGGTGTCGGTATTAACATCAATGGATGCATTATTACCAACTGCCGTTACATCAACATTAAGATCAGTGATGCCTCCATCTGCACCACCCATATTGCCTGAAACAATCGCTGATGCGGTAACAGGAGACTCATGGTTGAATTGATTAACTGAAACATCCGCATTAACATTACCCATATCAACAGTTGGCACATTAACCGAACCTGTCATATCAATAGTTTGCCCATACTCTAGATTAATAACCTCCTCTACATCGATATTAATTGGAGCGTAATCTGCGCTTACAGTCATAGAAAGAAAAGAACAAACAACGGCAACTGAACTTACTAATGCTAATTTTTTCATGGTATTCACCTTATTTTAGGTTGGGGGTTGGTTGAAAATTGTTTAAATTTAAAAGATTATCTAATTTGAATATTATCGTGATAACACTCATTTACTCTGACATTAAATAAACGTCCTACTAATTGCGCGACACCTCGCTCTACTAGCGAACGAACGCCCATTTGAATGGGTTCGTCGGTACTTGATCCACCATCGTAATTAACAAGCTCTTTATCCATAAAGCGATACAGACCTGCTTTAGTGCGCTTGCCAACAAATTGTTTTTGTAATGAAATAGAGTCGATCACATCAAGGGTATGCACATTGACAATTCTTAAGTCCATTGCCACATTCATCATCACCGTTTTAGCACCAAACTCCAATCCTGAAACATTTAATAACTTACCACCGCTGTAAATGTTGTAATTCACTTCAGTAACAGCTCCTGTGATGTAATAATCGGCACTATGGATTTTTCCAGACAGCAAAGGCTTGTATTTGATATAACGCCCATTGGATAATTTATAACGCGCCTTATCGCCAATTCGTTTTTTCTGCATTAACTCAGTTTCAATATTAAATGCACCGATATTTCTACGCTCAACCACTTGTATGGCTTTAATCTTGCTCAGCGCCGTGATTGCCATTGACTCAACGCCTTGCGTTATTTTATAACCTTCACTTGAATTCACCTTTCCTGACTTATCAGGTATTTGATCAATCGTAATCTTTACTTTTTTAGAGAGATTAATACGGCTAGAAACACAAGAAAGACCAGAGGTATACTTAGTTAAATTTTCTGTAATATCAGGGCCTTTTAATGTTCTAACTTCCTTATACTGATGACGTGAGCTACTGGAGCAACCTGCAATTAATGTCAGGGATGAAAATAATGAGATAAGCAGTGTATTTTTCATTTCAAACTCGTTTTAATTTATTTTAATTTGATGGTCTCGAAGGACACTAAAACGTAGATCAGATATTCAAGATATTATTTTACTTATAATGATTGGTGTAATTCAATACCTGATCAAGATCAATGGTTGGGTCAGACTCTGAATTGGATGTCATATTATTATCATCTGCCTGTTGATCTGTGGTGAGTGTGATTGAGCTATTATCACCTGCTAATACCACGCTAATATTATTTGCAGAAGAATTACTTGTTGGACTAACAAGAGAACCTGTTCCTGCTGTAGCACCTGCTCCGCCTGCGCCACCGACTCTTGCGGCACGTAATCCAACAGGACATTTGTAAGGGTTAGCATCACAAAATAACATCACTCTATTTTGTGATACCTGAGTTTGATCAGGCGTTGGAAATTTCCAACTACTCGTTGTCATTTCATTTGCATTAAGGCTACTGTTGATGCCAATGAAAAAGAGAGAAACACTGAGTAAAGACGTTGTTTTGATTAAGTTTGTCATTGATAATGTTGTTTTCATAGGTCACCCTATCTCATGTTTTACTTGTTAGATCTGGTAGTCTAACGATCTAATTTTAGATGCTTTCCTTGTTTTTATTTTCTTATCAGCGTCCTGCTGTGCATCAATCTATTTGTGTATTCTTATTCAGTTTCTATTCATTGAACAGCACAATGGAGACATTCTGAGCAAAATTACGGATAGTTGGAAAAACAAGCAAAGAGCATAAAATAAGCGGTGCAAACCAAAAGACAGCTGGAATAATGATCAGCTTAGTAATAAAGGATTTAATAACAATGGCAAAGAATATGCTAACAAACAGACCTACCTTTTCACTCCCATTACGTGTCTATTACGAAGATACAGATGCTAGTGGCATGGTCTATCATGCTAACTATGTCAATTTTTTTGAACGCGCACGCACAGAATGGTTACGTAGCTTAGGTTACGAACAAGATGATTTACGACGGAAGGAGAAGATTATTTTTACGGTGCGTAAGATTGAAATCGACTATTTGAAACCTGCTCTTTTTAATGACCAGCTAATTGCTAGCGTGGAAATCATTAAAATAGGCGCGAGTAGTCTAGAGTTTTCCCAGCAAATGATGCGTCATAATAAAGATAAGGACATTCTATCAAAAGGAAACGTCCTTATTGTCTGTATCGATTCAGATACCTTTAAACCCAAAAGAATCCCTAAGGGAGTTCGTACCGCTATTGGGTATAGCTAGTACATTAGCCTGCTCTTTAGAAGAAAAAAAAGGGTTGTGTGATTTTCACATCACGCACCCCCTCTATGACCTCTATTTAGAAATACCCTTAAAACGATCAAGGGTATTGCTAATAATGATCTTACTATAAAAGCTTAATATCCGCCCTTGCGGTTACTTTTTGGCAAGCCTGCAAGTTTACGCCCTTGTTTACTAGGTGATCCTGGGAATAACTGAAAGCAGTCTTTACTCTTTGGCTTTCCACCCCATACTTTTTTCATCGCTTTAACAATAGTACGCTCATTTGGCTCTTCACCACTTGTTATATGCTCTTCACGAAGATAGTTAATAATATCCCAGTGCTTTTCTGTCAGCTCAATATCATCGGCCTTAGCCATTGCTTCTACAACGCCTTCATTCCAGTCATTGATATTCTCTAAATAGCCTTCATCTGTTACTTCTACATCTGTTCCCGCAAGTGTTGCCATATACATTAACCTCTTTATTTCAACAATAAAACCATACCGCAGAACCTTTTTCACTCTCCATTAATCTGCGCTCAAGACATTAAAAAGTATATCTAATTTAAGCAAAAAATCATCCTACCCTAAATGGGATATACCTCTTAGTAACTTAACTCTGTATATTTCTCAGCATTATTTTAGATAATATAGTTATCACTTTTGCTACTTCGGAGATTTTAGATATGAGCAACAAAGCAGAATTAATTCAAGAAATGTTAGACATGCAGAAAAAATTTATTGCCTATGAAAACAGCGGTGAGTTTGATGCAGAAGATTACTATGTTGGCGAATGGAAAGAGTATCGCGCAAGATATGCAGAGCTAACAGAAGAAGTACGTGGCATTGCCTCTAAAGAAGTGAATTTCTGGAAGTAATTTTCCACTGTTTGCAATATTTCAAAAAAACCGCATTGATTGCGGTTTTTTTATGTACTAGAAAACTAAACTTCGCTCCACATCCGCAATAAATTAGCATAAGTACGGCTAACTCGCCCTGTTTCATCGGATTGAGGCATGTCAGCGATCAGCTTATCTCTAGCAATCGAGAGATCATATAATAGTTCACGTTGTTCATTAGATTTTACTAAGCTCTGCGCCCATGTCACAGCAACTAATCGTACACCACTGGTTACTTCAGCCACTTTGTGCAAACTTCTTGATGGATAAACTACCGCAGAACCCGCACTGAGCTTCACTTTGTGCTCACCAAATTCTGATTTAATCAGAAGCTCTCCCCCTTCATATTCGCTTTTATCCGATAAAAAAACGGTCGTCGAAATATCGGTACGGTAGCGCCCAGTCATTGGCCCCATAATTGGATCATCAACATGAAAACCGTAAGTCATTCCTGGGGTGTAACGTGCATAAAAAGCGGTGGCAAGTTTCAACGGTAACGCAGCGTTTTGGTATTGTTTATTTTGCACCAATGACCCCATCACTAACTGATTTAATTTTTGATGTAAGGGGCTTTGCAATGACAATTCCTCATTATTTTTAACGGATCTTGCCTCTTTACCTGCTGATAATTTACCGTCCACAAAATCAGCCTTATCAAGCATTTCTCGCACTGCTTTTAACATTCGCTGGTCAAGTAAATTATCGATTGTAATTAACATGATTAAACCTCATAGTTTATCTATTTTTGGAGAATACAAAGAATGGATCTTAAAGTTGTTATAGAAGGAAGCTCACAAATGATCAGTATCCCTGATAGCTTATTAACAGAAGCTACTGACTATTTTCAGATGATGGACAAAAGCATGGAAAACGGATATCAAATGAGCCAGTATTGGGTTGAAAAACCAGACACGTTTCAACGCTGCCAAATAGCGGCTGACAAACTTCTCACTGCACTTCATACGGGTAATGAAAATACTTATACGCTGATGGCAGCTTATATTTTATCACGATTACCTGATACTAAAATTGTTGCACTCAGCCCCGATGGGGATATGAATGAGCATAATATTGACGACATTGATATGGAATTTTCCTAAATAGAAGCCTTCTTCACTTAAATATAGCTTCAATTTTTTGCTGTAAGCCTTCAAAAAAGGGTACATCTGCTTGGGGAACCTGCCCCCTATTTACCGTAGGTCTTTTTTCTTTCTGCTCTTGCAAAAACACTTCAATATTAACTCGTGGCTGTTTTGTTACCTGCTGATATATTTTTTCATCTAGGCGGTCTTCTGCGCAGGCAAAGAATGCTGTGTTCATATTTCCAAGCTTAACTTTCCCCGTTTCTATAGTAATAGCTTGTATATTTTGAGTACAATAACTATCAATCGGCATTTTTTTACTTTGTCGTTGTTCATCGGTTAATGTAACCGCTGTTCCACCAATGAAGAGGATATGCTCAATATGCGCTTCTTTATAAGAATACGTTTGAATTTTTTTCTTCTCATGATCTCCAAAAAAATAACAAGGTGATTGACTAGCTAATGGAAACTGCGTTATTGAGTCATCAGGAGATCGAATAGACAGTTGACAATATGATTTATCGTTGTTTAGTTTGAAGTGGAACGTATCCACAAAGTCTTCGGTTAACAGGGGCACAGGGCGAGCAAAAAGATGAGTGCTGATGCAAAGTCCCCATAAATAGAATATTTTTGAAGCGTATTTCATCAGAACACTTCCCAAAACCAGATCTCTTCGTAATCGACCTCGAAATACGAGTCAAAACCACCCACCAATGACTCACCATTCCAAACATCAATATGATCGGTTGTATCCCAACCATCCCGAATAAAAAGAATCCCTGAACGTCCTAAAACGTCCTCTTTAGAATGAATAATTTGCCTTTTTCCAAAAATACCCGTCTGGGTTTTCATCCAATTAGCCAATTCTTGTGCCGCCAGCACATGCCCTTTAACTTTGCCCTGTTTATGACTGCCATAACTATTAAATTCACTGCTACAACGACGTAACACACTGCGACTAGTTGATAACCGAATATCCGATAACTCCAATGCTTGTCCCATGCGAATAGCACATTGATTACGAAAACGCTCACCATCACAAACATTGGCACGTCCAGCATGATGCTTCCATAATAATTGCATTAACGAAACACTTATATAGCGTTTTAAAATGGTAGTACCATCCATAGCGACCACTGTCTGCATTTCACCTGCATGACGTGAACGTTTATTAAAACGAATCACCATTGTCCCTGTAATTCGATCAAAGGGTTGAATAATTCTAATATTTTGCGTGCCTTCAAGGCTAATTTCTATATTCTTATAATAACCACGCGGTGAGGTTTCTACTCTAAATTCGATATCATCGTAAAGCGTTACCTTATCGGATTCCGTTGTAAAATCGATAAGTAATGGACTCTCTGGAGTTCCTCCTACCCTACCTTCGTTTGAATTTGAATTTGAATTTGAA
>JAGLDT010000091.1 GCA_023145485.1 Cocleimonas sp.
TTTGAGTTTGACTTACCACTCAACAACTCAACTAACCATCGAAAAAATGCGGAGAATGACATAATTAATATCTCTATATGTTGACTAGAAAAATGAATTTGGTTATTTAATTATAACCTAACCCTATAAATAAACAGTGATTTTCTTCCACACCTCTTCTCCAGCTAATCGAATCACTCTATCCTTCATTCCATACCATGCTTGTAGACCACCTGAATGCACCATAAGCACTTTACTTCCTGCTACAAACTCCCTAGCTTCTATTTGCTGCATAACGCAACGACACATTTTACTGGTATAAATAGGATCTAAAAGAATATCAGTTTGCTTTAGAAAATTAAGAATAAAATTCAATAAATCAGCATCCAGTTTGGCATAACCACCAAAATCAGCAGCTTGCATTATATAATTTCTATTATGCCTATATTTGCTCAACAAACTATCTACTTTTTCATAGATGCTATAATCTTTTAGCACTAAATAACCTAGCATGTTTTGATGTGACTCTGCACCTATAACTATCCCTGAAAAGGTCATGCCCGTACCACAAGCAACGGTAACTACATCAGGCATTACTCCCTGTTGCTCTACACAGTGATGATTAATCTGTCGCATTAATTCCGTACAACCTTGCAATGCAAGCTCACTACTCCCCCCTTCGGGAATAATCAATGCATGAGGATATTGTCGCTGCAATAATTTCAGGTAATTCTTATCATACCTGCGTCGATAGGTTGCTCTATCAACAAATTGCAACACCATTCCTGCTTTTACTGCTGCACTTAAGGTCGGATTGCTGGCATATTCTTTTTCACCGCGAATAATAGCGACACTTTGCAAACCTATCGATTGAGAATACAAAGCAAGCGCATGGATATGATTAGAAAAAGCCCCCCCAAAACTTAACAGCTGTTGGTAATTATTTTTCTTGGCGTATTCAATATTAGGAAATAATTTATACAGCTTATTACCACTAGCTAATGGATGCACTTGATCCGCCCGAGCAATTAACAAGGAAATGCCTTTTTTATCCGCAATATCGAGAGAAATTGCTTCTATTCTTAGGTTAAAATCGCTTAAATTCATTTACTCTGGCACTCAATACTCATATTTTGTACTATCAAGATTCCCTCACACAATATTAGGAGCTTTATTTTATGAAAAAATACGCATTATTCATCACCACACTATTCCTTAGTTTTTCACTTTTCTCCAGCACAGCTTTTGCACAAGACCCGCTAATTGGCTACTGGTCAAACAGCAAAATCAAACTCCACTTAAAAACAGGAAGTCAATACACTTATGAAGTTAAAATACTAGGTGTTACAAAAAACTTTATCGGTAAATGGTCTGCTGATGGAAAAACAAAAACATTAACGCTAAATTATACCCTTCTAGGATCACATGTAAAAACAGCAACATATTCATTTAACAACGGCGATTTACTGCTACTACAAAAAGGAAAGACATCCCGTTTAAAGAAAAAAATATAACTTTTGTCATTTTCCAAACAAATAGTCAGCAGGGTTCAGCTTTTATTCAGCAACATTTGTATACTATTTAACCGTCTTCAGTGATAACCACTTAGACGGGGTTTGTGGTAGTGGTTTCATTGATAAGCGAAGTAGTGCTAATTAAAATAATTTTTCCACCATTAATGACACTCAATGGTAGATATTTTACTCGTTTTCAATTGAAGACAAAGGTCTTTGCACAAAATCGGCCATGATTGGGGAGCTGGTTTGCTGGAGCAAGACAACATTGGTTTGGTTCTACGGGGGTATTTCCAGACCTACTATAAAAGCGAATAGCAACTGCTATTCGCTTTTTTTTTGCCTGTAGTTTATCACCTAATAACTAGCCATTTTCTTATCATCATAAAGAAAAAATATCTAAAATTTATATTTTCACTAACGCCTGAAAGGAAAATAAACGGACCTGAATGCTAGTCAATATAATTTTGATTAATATATTTTGGAGACAGCCTAAATTCCCCCTAAAAGCACGTTTGGTCAGGAGAGACTGGCAATGCTCTTCAAGACTGTCTGATAATCGAAAAAGTTTCTAAATACAATTAAGTATTACAACCAATACTCTAACCTTTCCACGGAGAAGTAACATTAGCGCACTATCTGACAAATGGGATGATCTAAGGCGAGCAATTCGGAACCGATATTTTGAATATATCAATCCGAAACTTGGGCAAATAAGAGAGGAAATGGGTAGCTTTGGCTTCCTTAAACGCTTGTCTATGCCAGATAATTTCCCGATGTGGTTTGGTGTAGGCGCTGGTATCACGGGCTTATTTCTACTGCTTGATAGTGGCTGGTATTGGTATTGGCAGTTGTTACTGATTGTGTCAGTTATATTTATTGGTCCCATTATCGTACAGTTATTTAATTCTTTATCTAATGGTGCTGATAATGTTTTGACGGTTTACCCAGGCAAGCAGCATATAGGTCAAAATATAACCTTAGAAAAAGAAATTAAAGGTGGTGCGGGTGAGACTGTTCTACAAGGCGAAACTTGGGCTGTTCAAGGCGATGATTTGAACGCAGGCACCCGAGTAAAAATTGTGGCGGTTAAAAAGAATATTTTATATGTCGTTAGTACTATGAAAGCATTTGATGAAGAGGTTGAAACACCACCAGTAACATAGTTATTAAAGAACACGCATATACCCAAGGAAGAAAAATTAGACAAAAGATCCCCGCTTAAATTGACACCTCATTATGCGCAGATTTTACTTAATGGATTTTATAAATATGAAAGTACATGAAACAATCTATTCAACGGTTGTTACTTTTAGCAGTGCCGTTGATGCGGAAAAGGCATCAGAATTAAAAGGTTTATTGTCGGATATTGCAACGCCTATTAATGGTCGTTTAGTGATGGATATGGAAGCAAGCTCTTATATCTCAGCCGATGGTGTTTGTGTACTGCTGAGTGATTGTGCAAAAAATAATAAAAGCTATAAGTTAGAGTTTAGAAATGTTAGCAAAGATGTAAAGCGATTATTGGATACCGCTGGTTTGGGTAACCTCATTGCTATTTAGCATAAATACTTTCTCTGGAAGTAATAACTAAAGGTCTTTTTGATGTTAGATGATAAAACTCAAGATTTTTTAATAAAAATAACCAAACGCAACGATATTGTATTGGCCATTTTTTTGGTGATGATCGCCTTTTTAATGATCTTGCCCATACCGACCTTTATTATCGATATATTGATTGGCATTAATCTCAGTGGTGCTATTTTGCTATTGATGATTGGTGTTTATATGCCCTCTCCACTAGCATTTGCATCATTCCCCTCTGTACTTCTTCTGACCACCCTCTTTCGCCTCGCCTTAAGCATTTCCACCACACGATTAATTTTACTACAAGCCGATGCAGGTTCAATTGTCACTACCTTTGGCGAGTTTGTGGTCGGCGGTAATATTGTAGTGGGGTTTGTGATATTTTTTATTATCACCATTGTGCAATTTATAGTTATCACTAAAGGCTCTGAACGTATTGCAGAAGTCAGTGCACGTTTTTCACTGGATGCAATGCCCGGCAAGCAAATGAGTATCGACAGTGATTTGCGTTCGGGTACGATCACAATGGATGAGGCACGTGTCCGTCGTGGCAAACTAGAAAAAGGCAGTCAGCTTTATGGCGCAATGGACGGCGCGATGAAGTTTGTTAAAGGAGATGCCATCGCAGGTATGGTGATTATTTTTGTCAATATTCTTGGTGGTATCTCAATTGGGGTAATGCAACAAGGTATGTCGATTGGTGAAGCGGGATCTTTGTACTCGATCCTAACTATCGGCGATGGTTTGGTATCACAGATTCCCGCACTATTTATCTCAATTACAGCGGGTATTATTGTTAGCCGTGTCACCACCGATGAAGATACCAATCTGGGGCAGGATATTGGCGATCAAATGATGTCGCAACCTAATGCATTACTTATTGCATCAGGTGTTGTCTTTATTATGGGGTTGATTCCTGGTTTTCCTTTTATTGTCTTTTTGTTTTTAAGTTTTGTACTGGGTTTAACAGGGATATTAATGCGACAAGTGCAAATGCATAAGTTTCAAGAAGCAGGGGGAACATCACTCATTGGTGCTAATCTTGCTGATCAAGAAAAATTTAAAGCAGCTGAATCATCGACTAAAACGGATGATGAAGCCGTTTCTCCCGTCTTAGTTGAACTCGCCGAAGAAGCAAAACAACATCTATCACCAGAAGTCTTACACACTGAGTTTACTGAGGTACGAAAGAAATTTTATTTAGATATGGGTATCCCTATTCCAGGCATTCGTTTTCGTTTAATGGAAAATATGCAAGATGAATATAAAATTTTTATTCAAAGTGTTCCTGTCGCTCAAGGACATTTAGGTTTTGGTCATGTCTTTGTCAATGACTCCCCAGAGAATTTAAAGAACAAGAAAATACCCCATCAAGCAGGGGAAAATTTCTTACCTGGCTTACCTACAGTTTGGGTTGAACAACAGCATGTTGAAAATTTAGAAAGCCAGCAAATTAAAACACTCAATCCCGCTCAGATACTATCCTTCCACTTAGCCTCTTCTTTGCGCCAACATGCCTCTGAGTTTGTTGGCGTTCAAGAAGTCCATATGCTCTTTAATAAACTTGAAACACAAGGTTTTGCAGAATTAATCCGTGAAGCACAACAGTTGGTTCCTTTACCAAAAATTGCTGATGTGCTTAGACGTTTGGTTGCCGAGGGGGTGTCCATTCGTGATTTACGTCAGATTCTAGAATCTATTATTGAATGGGGTGAGACTGAAAAGGACATTCCCATGCTAGCAGAGTATGTTCGCACAGGACTTAAACGTCAAATTACGCATAAATTTTCAAATGGCTCATCAATACTCCCTGTTTACTTACTAGAACCAGAAACTGAAAATGTAATCAGAGGAAGTATCCGCCAGCTACCAACGGGTTCTTTTTTAGACCTAGAACAAAACGCCTCCAATATTTTAATCCAAACATTAAAAAATAACGAAGAAGAGGCACAGAATAAAACTGATTTGAGTGCACGCCCTGTAGTATTAACCTCAATGGAACTACGTCGTCATTTGAGTCATTATTTCGCTTCAAAAATGGTCATTATCCCTGTCTTATCCTTTCAAGAATTAACCTCAAATGTGCGTCTGAATCCATTGGGTCGATTAAAGGTAGTGGAGTAAGGCTGTTTATGTCGTTTAAATATATTCCTGAATTACTACAACAAGCGATTAATGAAATCCCTCCCTTAACGCTACATGGTCGCATTGTACAAGTGGCTGGAACAGTAGTGCGGGCTATTTTGCCACAGGCTCGAATAGGTGAGCTGTGCATATTAAAAAATAATGCCTCTGATGACGTAACACCCGCCGAAGTCATTGGTATCGATCGAAATGAGGTATTACTTGCACCGATTGGTGATATGCGTGGTATGTCAACAGGTACTGCCGTTATTGCAACAGGCAAATCATTACGTGTTGGTGTTGGTAAATATTTAATGGGCTGTGTATTAGATGGTGTCGGTAATATTATGGATACTGGAGGCAGAGGGGACTTACAAATGGAAGATAGCTACCCCGTGATTGCTAGCTCCCCCTCACCGTTATCCCGCGATATTATCAATCAGCCAATGGGCTTAGGCGTAAGGGCTATGGATGGTTTGCTGACCTGTGGTATCGGTCAACGCATGGGCGTGTTTGCTGGTGCTGGTGTGGGCAAAAGTTCATTTATGAGTATGCTAGTTCAGCATGCACAGGTGGATGTCAATATCATCGCCTTAATTGGAGAACGTGGGCGAGAAGTCAGAGAATTTATTGAAGATTCACTGGGAGAAGAAGGCATGAAAAAGACTGTTCTTATTGTCTCAACGTCTGATCGCCCCTCAATTGAACGTTTAAAAGCGGCTTATGTTGCAACCGCCGTTGCAGAATATTATCGCGACCAAGGTAAAAATGTTTTATTAATGATGGACTCTCTCACTCGTTTTGCTCGTGCCCAACGTGAAATAGGTCTAGCAGCAGGCGAAGCACCCGCACGACGAGGGTTTCCCCCCTCTGTTTTTGCAGAATTACCCCTATTGGTAGAAAGGGCTGGACGTTCAGATAAAGGCTCTATTACTGCCTTTTATACCGTGCTAGTTGAGGGAGATGATATGTCAGACCCAATAGCCGATGAAATTCGCTCCTTACTGGATGGGCATATTGTGCTATCGCGTGATCTCGCCGCAAAAGGGCATTATCCAGCCATTGATGTGTTACAAAGCCTAAGCCGTGTGATGCCTGCCATTGTTCATCCAAAACAGATGGCGGCCGCCTCTAAAATTCGTAGTTTAATGGCAAAGCATAAGGAAATTGAGTTTCTAGTACGCGTAGGCGAATACCAAGCAGGAGTTGACCCAGAGGCAGATCAAGCAATTGCAAAAATAGAGGCTATTAATACCTTTTTGAAGCAAAGAACAGAAGAAGTCTGTGGCGCTGGTGAAACCATTCCACGACTCATGCAGTTATTACAATAGTTATAATGGGTATCAGAGAGTATGAGTCTAGAAAAGTTAAAAGAATTAAGAAAACGACGCATGGAGGGTGCTTCTATTGCATTGCGAAAGAGCAAAGAATATCTATTGAGTTGTGAGCAAGAAGTCTATGGAAAACAGCATGAACTAGAACAATACGCACATTGGCGCTTGCAACATCAAGATGATTTATTTAACCAGCTCCAATCAAACAGTTTTTCTCCTGATGATCTTGGTCGATACCTAGCGGATGTTGATGGTTTAAAATTTAAAAAACAGCAAATTAAAGAGGCGTTGGAAACCGCAAAAAAAAAGCACCAACAAGCTGAGAGAAATATAAATGAAAAAAAAATGACACTATCATTAATCACAAAAAAATTAGAAAAACTATCTGAGATTATTGATATAAAAAAGAAAGAACTCAGTAGTGGTGATAGCATTAAAGAAGAAGATGAGGTGGATGAAATTGTGGCATTTAGGGCGGCTACTCGTTAGCAAAAGATCCTATAGCTACTCCAAGAAAATAAACGCACAAATAGCTTGATGAGGTTTTTC
>JAGLDT010000092.1 GCA_023145485.1 Cocleimonas sp.
ACACGATCATCAAAGCGTGCGCCAATGGCAATAATAAGATCCGAGTTATGCATGGAAAGATTGGCTTCATACGTGCCATGCATGCCCAACATGCCGACGAATTGTTTATCAGTTGCAGGGTAAGCGCCTAATCCCATTAAGGTATTGGTAATCGGGAAGTTCAACTTGCGGGTAAAGTCGGCCAACTGCTGTGAAGCCCCTGACATAATCACGCCACCCCCGCTATAAATAATCGGTTGCTTTGCTTCCAATAACATATCCACGGCACGGCGAATCTGTCCTGTATGCCCTTTTATAGTGGGATTATAGGAACGCATCGTCAATGATTCAGGATAATTGAACTTACATTTGTTACTTGTTACATCTTTGGGGATATCAACAAGTACAGGGCCAGGGCGACCTGTTGTAGCAATAAAGAAGGCTTTTTTAATTGTTTCGGCCAGATCTTCCACGCTATTAACAAGGAAGTTATGTTTCACACAAGGGCGTGTAATACCGACAATATCGACTTCCTGAAAGGCATCATTACCAATCAATGCACTGGGAACTTGTCCTGTAAAGACGACGAGGGGGACTGAATCCAGATAAGCATCCGCAATACCAGTGACCGCATTGGTCGCTCCTGGCCCAGAGGTGACAATCGACACACCTGGCTTATCGGTTGACTTTGCATAACCTTCCGCAGCATGGATTGCACCTTGCTCGTGACGGGTTAGGATATGCTTGATTTCACCTCTGGATTCCGCTTTTTCAAGCTCATCGTACAAAAAAAGTACGGCTCCACCCGGATAACCAAAAATGGTTTCGACATTCTCAGCTTTTAGACATTCTACAAATATCTGGGCACCGGTAAGTTCCACTGTATTTCTCCTACTAGCTAGTACTCCATCAAGGTAAGTTTGACAGGTTAAGCAGATCAAAAGCTGTTAGTTACTAAGGACAGCTCGCAGGGAATGATTATTCTCTTTCCAGAAGCGACAACAATGTAAATGACCGCTTCTTGATCTGCTCGAAGGGTGCAACGTAAAAAATCCAGTACGATATTTATAAGTCCTGAATCGTTTCAGTTGCTCTGAATCCATCAAACCTACCTTGATGGAGGATGATTCTGAGGCTATTGTCAGAATTCCAAAAGTTCAACATCATAATATGAAATAGAATGAAATACACCCCCATAATTTTTAATGTTTTCTAGGGTGATCATCACTATCAATAATCTCAACCTCCGTATATACAGACGTTAGGATCAATAACTAAAATCCGAATAATTAAGAAGCCTGTTTACTCCATATTTTCTAAGACTTCATCAGGAATATCTGCATTAGAATAAACCTCTTGAACATCATCAAGATCTTCTAGCACATCAATAAGGCGTAATAATTTTTCTGCCATATCATTATCTAAGGTGGTCAACAAGTCAGCGCGCATAGCAATTTCAGCATTAACGGAGGTTAAACCTGCTTTCTTTAAAGCATCGTTTATAACAGTAAAATCATCAGGCGAAGTGAGTACTTCAATTGAACCATCCTCCTCGTTAACAACATCATCTGCACCCGCCTCTAATGCCACATCCATTACCGTTTCTTCATCAACCCCAGGCGCATAGGTAATCACACCGATTTTATTGAACATATAAGAAACAGAACCATCTGTGCCTAGATTACCACCT
The DNA here is from genome assembly GCA_023145485.1 of Cocleimonas sp. GTDB lineage: Bacteria > Pseudomonadota > Gammaproteobacteria > Thiotrichales > Thiotrichaceae > JAGLBW01. The sequence continues at coordinate 1,670 of JAGLDT010000092.1, forward strand.
GCTTTAGTAAAGGCATGGCGAACTTCTGATACGGTGCGATTGCGATTATCCGTCATACAGTCAGCCAGTATTGCAATACCGCCAGGGCCATATCCTTCATAACGAATTTTTTCATAATTTGCACCGTCGGTCTCCCCTGCCCCTCGCTTACAGGCGCGTTCAATCGTATCTTTCGGCATATTTGAACCCAATGCTTTATCAACCGCTAAACGTAAACGGGGATGCGCATTGGGGTCAGATGTTTGCCCCTCTCTGGCAGCAACGGTAATTTCACGTATAATTTTAGTCCAAATTTTCCCACGCTTTTTATCATTCGCTGCTTTTTTGTGTCTAATGTTCGCCCATTTACTATGACCAGCCATAAAACTATTCTCTTAATTTTCCATTAATTTAAAAAAGTACTACAAGGTAACGACTAACTATAGTCGTTAATTGTTTGGATACTTTTAATATCCCTTCTCTTAGGTTTTAGACTTCCATCATCTCAAACTCATCTTTACCCACGCCACAATCAGGACATACCCAATCATCAGGAACATCTTTCCATTTCGTGCCTGCAATAATGCCATCCTCTGGCCAGCCATTTTCTTCTTCGTAGATTAAACCACAAACAACACACATATATGTTTTCATTATTACTCCTATCATCCTATTTTCGGCGGATATAATAACAAAATATACAGACTTGGAATAATATTTATAAGCCAGTCTCTTAATCAGAGGCTAGCTTTGACAAATAATCACTTGATGCCTATATAGAGAGTGCTATGAGTGTATAATTTTTCAGATATAAGCAGTATGCTCAATGGATTGTATATTTTAATAATAATCGGTGGTTTTATGAAAAAAATGATTTCTATTGTCTGTCTATTCTTCTTTATGTCACTTTCCTCTCAGGCTGATAATGGCTTCGGGGATCTAGCAAGCCAGTTGAATGCCGTTACCAAAACTGCTTTTTCAGAAACCTCAAAGCAGATGGCAGTTAAGATCAACTTAGCGGGTAAACAACGCATGTTGACGCAAAAGATGTCAAAAGAATCCCTACTAATTTCTTTAAAAATAGCCCCTGAGCAGAATAAAAAAAGCATCAAAGCTACAGCAAAATTATTTGAGCAAACGCTAATAGGCTTGCAAGCAGGGAATCAATCATTAGGTCTGACTAGGGTGCTGATTCCTAGTAATG
>JAGLDT010000093.1 GCA_023145485.1 Cocleimonas sp.
TTTAGGATAGTAGACCACTATCAGGAAGTTGCAACCCTTTTGAATATTCTGTTTTTTTCGCAACCATACACTGTCTAAGGAAGTTTAGTAAAGTAAATATCCATAATCAAAGGTGATTCCTAAGCCATTGCTACATCTAACGACATACTGATGCTTTAATAAACAACAAAAAAAGAGCAATCTTAGAAACTTTATTACCTAAATTAAAGTACTAAAAATTTAAGATATTTTATTGATTGCAACCAATCCACCAGCAACCTGCCATATCTTCTTGGAAGCGCATTGCAGCATCATATTTAGGGGTTTCTAATCGATCTTGATTCATATATTCTTTAATGCCAAAGAACCCAAAGCGGTTAAAACTTTGCGGTGAGGTGAAGAGCATAAACTGCTTGCCACCGCGTTGTTTCCATTCATTTAGCAAGGTGGTGTACAAATCTCCCATGCGAGCATCTTGGTTGGCAGTTGCAAAGAGATCTTGTAGAGAGTTTAGCCTGTCTTGCGGGACGGTGGTATCACCATAGTTTACGGTTAAATGTTGTCCGCCTTCATACGTATAGAGGTCAAGTCCGAAATTATTGGCAATAGCAACTTGGTTTGAGATGAGTTGCGTAATGGCACTAATGGAATTAGTATCACCCTGATTAGCAGCACCTGTTGCCCTTGGTCGGTAAAGACTATTGATAACGGTAAATATATCTTGCAATGAGGTTGCTTCGGTAAAGGTTTTTTCTACAATGTCAGTATCACTACAGGCAACAATTGGGGTCTCATTATCACCTGCTTTAGTGCGACTCCAGCAACCGTGAAAGTAGGGTGCAACCGCTAGCACATCGGTATGATCGGCAGCATTATTATAATCAAGAATTTCACGACTATAGGCGTGTGATTTATGATTTGAGCCAATAATGCGTACTAATCTACTTAGATTACCAAAGACATTTTCAAAGCGTTTGAATATTTCAACTGAGCGCTTGGAGTAAAAGCGTACACGGGCGGAGTGATCTTCATTTCGAAATCGTATCGGAGGTCTATGTAAACCTAGTTTTTTTCCCATCACAACCGCATATTGCGCGCCCCAGAATCCGCCATTCCAAACCTCATTGCTATACTCAATATGGGCTTGCAGTGATGTATCTAAATGTGTTTCAAGATAGCTTGCATATTGATCAATATAGTCATCATTAGCATTAAAGGGCAGGGTAAACCAAGGGTGTGAGTGGAGTAAATTTGCCAATGCAACGGAGACTTCAAGCGGTACACCAAAGCGTTGAGTGACAAGGGTTTTATAAGATCCACCCCAGCTGGCATCGGAGAGTTTTGCGATTTGGCTCCAGCTTCTTCCACGTGTTAAACAGTCGTTATATAAATCTTCATTGGGGCAGGGGTTAATGGTATTTGATGGGGGACGACGAGGTGTTGCCTCCATAAAATTCATCATTCGCAACATACGGAAATCTTTATGAAAAGCAAGGAAGTCTGGGTTGAAAATAATCGCTTCACGATTACTCCTTAATATTTCAACAAAATCGATATAAGGGTGATCATCGGCACATTGACTTGCTGTTTCAACACGGTTGAAAGGATTACCTTTGCAGATACCACCTGACATCACAATGCGGATATTACGGATTGGATCAGACACATCTGTTTTAGTGATAAAAACTTCAAGGCCATGAATCCGTTGTGCTTTTACTAAAGGTTTTATATCAAGAGTAAGATGACCTGTCTCTACTAGTTTTTTATTACTTCCCATATGAGCAAAACTAATATCACCTTTACCTTCAAATAGCACATGATAACGTCCAGCAGGGACTGCGCCTGAGGGCATAAACTGTAGAATACGTGTCATTGCATATTTTTTAGCACCTTGAGAGGCACAATTTGTGGGTAAGTCTAACGGCCATCCTGCACGATCATAACTAATATCCGTACAAGAGTTTTCAGCAAAAGGGCGGGCAACACGAAATAGATCAACAAAAGGTAAGGGTTGATAAATGCCATCAGCTTCTGCTTGAGGTGTTTCTAGATTAATACCTAAGGAGCGTCCTGAGGGGAGCGAATCAGGCTTAAACAGTGCTTGTTCTAGTTGATTCAATGTCAATTTAGCGTTAATCGTGGTTGCATCTGATGAATTAAGATCAGTTAGCAATAACGGTAAATGTTTGATCACAGGATGTTGAGCGGTTTTAACTAGTTCTTTTATATTGATCGGCAGATGAGTGGGGCTAATACTGCCAATATGCTTGCCTGCGATACTAAAGGCTATATTTTTTCCTGTTTGATAATCAAATAATCCATAGGTGTCGGTTGTGCCAGAAATATCTCCAGAACGATATTCAACGCCAATAACGGGTTTATCATTTAATGTCAGAATTTTTTCTTTTTTTGATTGGATCAAGGTCAAAAACGTGGGTGATTGAATAAAATCCGCGCCCGTATCAAACAGTTGATACAGTTTAGGTAAGTCCTTTATAATCGCTCTTGGGTCAGGATCAGAGTAAATGACTTGAGTTAATGTGATGCTTGCCTGTGCTTCTAAGAGGGTAGCAGATAGCTTACCTAAGGATTCACTATCCAGTGAAAAGCGAATATCTTTTCCCTGCTCATATTTAAAAGCACCCTTATGATCTGTTATCCCTGTTGTTGTCCCAGAACGGTAGCTAATACCTGCGAGAGGTTTCGTATTAACACTTAAAATGCCTTCTTTTGGGATCGGTTGTTTTTTATCATCGCTACTGCCACAGGCCGTTAATAGTAAGACTAACGTAATAAAAACCAGATTCAGTAGATTAATAAGTGACATCCTTAAATATTGTGTCTTCATTCAATACCATTTTGTATAAGTAGTGGGCATGTCTCTCGACAAATACCAGGATAGAAATCATCAATCCATAAATGGACCTCAATTCCTAGGTCTTTCATATACAAATATTTATCACAGCCGTCTGTCAGATAAATTGCAATATTAGTTTGTTCTAAAAGGGAGCGAATTTCGATGATATTCTCTTGATCTGGAGAGCGTAAGGTGCAAATAAAGGGAATATACCCTGCCTGTTGGAATTGCTTGATAAGATCAAGAAAGAAGACTTGATCAGCACTAACGGTATTATCCCAATCAATTGCAATGTACTTGGACTTTGATTTATCTAATAAAATATAAATATCAATAAGGAATTCATTATAAAATTCGACTAAATAGTTACCCCTTGCCTCTAGAGCTGTTTCAATTAATTGGTAAGACGCTACTTTTTGATTATAGCCATTATAATAAAACGTTAATTTTTCTTCAGCTATGTGCATTTTTTTGCCGTTGATCTCAACTTTCCTAGCAGGTACTAATACTCCAACATCAAACCAATGATCTTGGAATACTTTTTTCAAGTGTATCAGTTTTGTTGATACTCATCATGCTGGTTGATTATGATTTTTATGACAAAGTACTTTTTTTTGGGTGGGTGGGGGCTTAATCACTAACCTTAAACATTGCATGACAGGCGACACAGTTTTTCATTAAAGTACCTGTAAGTTCAAGTAAACTTTCCGCATCATCATCGGCGCGAATAGCAATTTCTTCAAACATCATATGAGTTGGCCCACCGAGTTTTTTAAATGACAGTGGTGTTTTATCCTTGATGGATTGTGGCGTTTCTCTTGCCATTCTATTGCCTGAATAGCGGGCTGCCTTCATGATTTTCTCTGCGTTTTCACTTCCAATACCGATAATAATAGCTTGTAGACTACTGAGCATCTGACGCATTTCAGCTAAAAACTCCACTTTTTCACTGGTTGTAAATCCAAGGTTAATGCGTTGATCAACTTTATCTTTTTCAGGAGTTATCGTATGGCTTTTCTTTTCCTTTAACGCCATATCATGGGATTTATTTTCTTTGGGTGCGGCACCTTGGGTTTTATAGCCGGCATGACAAGCAACGCAAGTGGCGGTGACTTCTTGAAGTGCTTTATACGCTGGCAAAGCATCCCCTTCTTCAGCGACTAAAGCAAAACGACTGGCCGCTTTGTGCATATTAGTACCAATTGCCGACATTTCTTTAGGCATGACCTTGCCCATATGACTTGCGCCATGGGTTGATAATGAACTCATTCCTAAGCGATTTTCGGCAATATTAGCAGCTTTATCTAGGTCATCTTTTCCCATATTGAAAAGAATTTCATTAATTGCCATAAGATGATCACGCATATTAGCTAACTGATGCTGTTGCATCATTTTAGGCATTGCGACGAACTGCCGTTTATCTTCATTAGCATAAACGCTAGAACAAACGCCTACTACTAGGGTGAACAGTAATGTTATCGACATTGGATTTTTTATGATCACAGGGTATTACCTCTCTATTTATTTGCGGGTAATATGGATCATATATTGATATTGATCAATGACGGTATGATTTAAATCATATAATGATAATTATTATAGCAATTTGATTCGATCAATATTTCGATGAATATGCCCAGAATTCTCCAAGCTTTTTAGTGTTCTATAGAAGGTTTCATGGGCTAATCCAATTTTATGGGCAATATCTTTTAATGGCAGGTCGGGTTTGAACTCTTTATTTTCATTAACATTCATTTTAATAAAGATGAGTACTCTTTCTTTGGCCGAACGGATATTTTTAATTTCATTAAGCGTCCGTAAACCTCTAATTTGACATGAAAATATAGTCAATAGCTCAATCATAAGCTTAGGGTTTTCTTCTAAAAAGAGGATGAGAGCCTGTTTATTGATCAAAAAAATTTCACTAGCAGAATCTACAATAGCAGAGCAGTGGTATTGATTTGAGAATAAAGAAGCTTCAGCAATGGACTCCCCCTGTTGTCCAATATGTAAAACAATGAGAGAGCCATCACTGCTATTTCTTATCAATTTTATTTTACCCGTTTGGATAAAATAAATTTGAGTAACGTTGTCACCTTGGTTGAAGAGCCTATCTCCCTTCTTGAGCGATAGACGTTGAGGTTTTAATACAGGATATTCTACAAATAATTTTTTTATCATATTAATACGGGAGATTAACCTGAGTTCGAAATACGGGATAGTGCTAAGGAATGTGCTATTTTATTGGGGGGTTGTTCTTTCAACAGCAATCCCCGCTCACGGTGTAAGCTGTTGATTTTAAAAGGAGTTAATTATTGATCAACTGTGCTGTAAGTTATTGTTTTATAAGTAATATTGTAACTACTCAGCCTAAAAATAAATCTGCAATTTATTCCAGAATCATGTAAATAGACCACTATGGATTTTAACTTCCCTTCAAAAGATGAAATACGCACAGCCTATCA
>JAGLDT010000094.1 GCA_023145485.1 Cocleimonas sp.
TTAATTATTTATTGGAATGAAAAAATAGGGGATTATTTTTCAACTGATTTAAAAACTTCATTCAAATTGCTTTTGTTACTCGATAATCTGCCATCCCATTTTTGTATTTTTTCATATTGAACATACTGACGATTTTCTTTGATGGCACTGACAATCTGTTTAATAACGGTTGCTTTTGCCTCTCCTTTAATCAACATCGCCTGTGCGGTAGCTTCCGCTTGTTTAATTAAGTCATTGGCTTTAATTTCCGCAATATCAGAGTCTGCTTGGGCTTTAATCTTGCCTTTGTTTGCTTTTAATTGCTCCGCTTCCAAGACCTGTTCTTCTGTAAGCTTTTTCTCAAGTCCTTTTTGATAAGACTCTGGTAAGCTGAATTTTTCTATTTGCACACTATCGAGAATTCCAGGAGTGAGTTGAGAGCTATTAAAAATAGCGGTACTCATTAGCTCATTAATAACACTGCGTTTATCCAATAACTCACTGGTTGTGTATTGAGAAATCAATCCATGACTAACAGATCTGAGGAGTGGTATCAGGACTCTTTCTTCGTATTGCTTTGCATTTCCTTGTTTTTTATAAAAAATAGCTGCTGAAGACGCGGGAAGATGCCAATTAGCGGTAAGTTTTAGCTTTACCTCTATATGATCCGCATTGGTTGCTTGGCTTTCCAACTCAACGATCCGAATTCTTGTTTCAAGCAGTTCAACAGAATCAATAAAAGGAATTTTGGCATGAAATCCTGGCGTCAAAACGGCTTGCATTTTTCCAAAACGCTGACTAATACCAACAAAACCTTCCTGAATAATATTAAATGCGCTAAAAAAGACAACGGCAAATACAATCCAAAAAAACCAAGAAAATAAGCCTTTACTTTTTTTCTTCCGCTTAGGCTTTTCAGATACTTTAGTCTGACTATTTGAGGTCATACTCTCTCTATCGTTATCCCTATTATGTTCAGTATTTTGATCATCCATATCATCTGAATTCATGACACCATTACCTTATTAATTAGTCGATGAGTTGAGTGAAATAATCCGATTAGGCTCTGTCCCGACGACATCAACTACACTGGAAATAGCACGCAATCTACCCAGATAGTCATTATTTTCAATCGTAACCCCCTCAATACTGCGACGTAATTCCGTGTTTCTGTCTTCCAACTCTCTTAGTTTGCACTCAAAAGAAACACTTGCTTCATTAAGTGAGGTGTATTTTTCTTGTAGCACTGAATAATCCTTATTATGTTCTTCAATGCGTTGTTTTATTGTCTCATTTTCACTATCAACTAACTTAAAGCGGGATTGCAGTTTTTGATTTTCATCTTGGGTATAGCGATGCTCTTCTTTAACATTTTTTAATTGCATTGTAGATGTGTTTTTATGGCTATTTAATGTTTGAATAGCTTCATCTTTAGCATGCTCTGATTTTTGCAACGCTTCATCCTTGCTTTTTATAATTGCTTGAATTTTTCCATCTTTTTTACTGTTTAGATTTTGTATGGCATTTTCTTTAGCAGTAACTAACTGCTGTATCTTGCTATCTTTCTCATCAGCTAATTTTTTAATGCTTTCACTATGCTCAGTTTTTAATTTATGGACAGTTTGATCTCTTTCTGTTTCTAATCTTTGTATTTCTTTGTCTCGTTCAATTTCTAATCGCTGAATAGCTTTATCTTTATCACTGCCTAACTGTTGGGTAATGTGAGTTCTCTCTGTTTTTGCATTTTGGATGGCATCATCTCGTTCACTCTCTAGATTTTTTATCATTGCCTCTTGCTCAGCGACTGTATTGCCACTTGACTCAGCTTCAATTGTTTTAGTCTGCAAAGAAGACTCGGCAATATTTAACTGTTCACCTAGTTTATTCCGTAGGGTGACTAAATCATCCCTTTGATCCGTTAGCTGAATCGTTTTTTCTCGATAGCGATGATGCTGTTCTTTTTCGTATTTATGGTCTTCAATCAAACTATTAAGTTGACCTTCTGTCTGTTTTAAACCTTGTAATTTTTCAATATGATGCTCTCGCTCATCATCTAATGCCCCTGTTTGTCCCCGCAATGCAGCAATCTGTTGCTCATAGCCTGCAATTAATGTTTCAGATTCATTAATCTGCTCAAGTGCTGATTTAAATTCAGTGTCACGATTCTCTAATTGGGACTGCAACAGCTCTTTTTCTTTTATCAGTTGTTTTTTTAAACTACGTTGCTCGACTTCGCCATTTTTGCAAAGATAGCGACCCATTAGCCAACTAATAACGGCAATAATACAAAATAATAGGGACAATTCTGCAATAAGATTCCACATGGCTACTAATCTCCTTTAATAACAAATTCAATTCTTCGATTCTTTTCTCGTCCTGCCTCTGTATTATTATTAGCAAGCGGATTAGATGCCCCATGACCAATGGCACTTAACTGTTGCTCTGCAACACCCTTTCGAAACAGCCAACTAACAACCGACTGCGCCCGTTTTTTACTTAGTTTAATATTAGCATCAAAATTTCCCATATTATCGGTATATCCTTCAACACTTATTTTCAAATGCGAACAAAGAACCCCAATATTGGCCAGCTTGGTTAAAAAGGGATAGCTGGACTTATCAAGAATGGCTTTTCCTCGCATAAATTTAATATTGATATTATTAATCAATAGCTTTTCAAATTTTTCATGGCAGACCTTCTTGTTATCGTCGGTTGCAACAATATGTAACTTCTTCTGATATTGACTGTATCCATCAAACTCTTCGATAATTTCATCCCGCTCAGTAGAGCGCGGTGTTTGACCCACAAAATAGAGAGATTGATTCGTAATATCAATATGACCTCGTTGCAGTTTTAGTAAATTTTTCAGACTACTCATTACTAATTTTTGCCAATTTTCTGGCGCTCCTGCTCCTAGATCTAGATTGGCTTTAATATTTTCTTTATCAACCTTCTGATAAGCTATTTCAATAAGATTCTGATGATTTTCCTTATTAGGAACATAACCATTAAGTATTAGCTCCTTACCATCCCAATCTAGAGTTATGGAATAAGGTTCAATAATACGCAGTGTAATTTGATCATTAATGCGCAATATAGGTGTGTATTTTTCCATAACATTGAGAGCTGCAAGTGATTTTTCATTCGTAGATACATTTCCACTTAACGTAATATTACGCCCTTTAACATCAACACTAACCCAATCATAACCCTGTTCGCTTAAATCTTGACTAAGATAGGTTTGAAGGACTGAAGGAATACGGCTCGCAAAGAGAGGAATCGTGAGGATAAATAATAAGGCGAGTGCCAATATCCCAAGGATTTGAATTTGCCCTGCTTTTATTTTCATTCTCACTCCTTTTTACTCTCTGGTTTCATTGTCTTTTCTGTGGGTGGATTTGATTTATTTGTAGTGGTTTCATTACTTTCAGGCGATGGTTTAAAAATCTTGCGTACTTGACCTGAGCCAAATAAATCGGGTATTTCTTTGATCGAAAGTGTACCGTTTCTATCAGGCATTTCTTTAATCATAATGGATTGAATTAACTCTGGAATATCTTTAATCGAAACTGATTGAATCAACTCAGGGATTTCTGTAATTGCAACAGAATGGGCTAACTCTGGCATTTCTTTAATCGCAACGGACTGAATTAATTCAGGGATATCTTTAATCGAAACCGACTGAACTAAATCTGGAATGTCTTTAATCGAAACCGATTGGTTGACCGTTGGCATTTCTTTAACGGAAATCGATTGAATTAAGGCAGGAATTTCTTTTACTGCAATCGACTGTTCTAAAACAGGAATGGAGGTGATAGAAACTTCTTGTTTTAGATTAGCTTGCTTCGTAATAGCAATCTCACGTCGGTCAGGTGCTGAGATGGGAATATTGTCTTGCAAAAAACGGATATAAATTTTCTCACGCAAAGCTGATAAAGCACCGCTTTTTAACGTTGGCTCTGAAATCCAACATAATAAAGTAAAGGTAATTTTGTCCTGTTGAAAATCACTTAAAACGGCACTGATTTTTTTATCTTTTTTAACTTGTTTTGTTTCATTAGCAGCAGTGATTAAAATGTCACGTATTATTGCTGGATCAACCCCGTAAGCGGCTGAAATAGCTAATTTAATCCGTAAACTAGTATCCTCAGCAGAGGATTCATTAATAACATCGGATGCTCCCATTTTACCATTGGGTACGGTGATCCCCACATTGTCTTTAGTAATAATACGGGTGCTACGAATACCAATACTCGCGACTGTTCCCACCTGAGCGCCAATTTGAATCACATCACCAACCCGATAAGGGGCATCGGTTAAAATCAAAATACCTGCAATCACATCAGACAAGGTGTCTTTAGATGCCATGCCAATCGCCAGACCAGCTATCCCTGCTGAAGCAAGCAAAGCCGTCATATCAACATTCCATACACCAAAAACTTGATGTATACCGCCTAGAGCAAGAAATAAGAGCGTTATATTCTCAAATAAAGGTAAAGTCGCAGGCTGTATAACCCCGCCATCCTCATCGTTACTTCCTTTTTCAGCCAAACCTTTTAGAAATAACTTAATCAGTTTGAAAACAAAGAGAATAAAGAAAATAATAATCAATGATTTAATACTAGCAAGCGCAATAAACTGTTGCGTTTCAGAGAGTTCCAAAAGATTGGCAACCAAGCCTATACTGCTAAGAAAAACAACTTGGAAAATAAGCGGGCGGGTCAGTTTGGCAATCTCTTCACCCAAACTAAAATTTACTTTTTGTGCTAATTTAATAATTAGCAGGGGGATATGCTTACTAAGAAGCCTAGCAACAAAATAGCCAATAAAAATTAGGATGCCAGCACGTAGATAGGCATAATCATTAAGCAACCCCCAGCCTTCTTTCACATAAGGAAGAACGGTATCAAGCGTAGGTTGCAGGGACTGTTTAAGTTGCTCTATTAGTTCCATATCATTTCTATCACTCCAAAGTATATTAGCTCGTTCTATAGTCTATTTGGGAACGAACTTGTTTGAACATTTATACAACAGGGAAAAATAAAAATTAGTTTATAAATCCTTCCATCCTTAAATATTCTCTACTTTGCTATGTCGTGATTCAGCAATGGATTCTAAACATTGTGCAACCTGTGGATTAAGCTGCAATATGTTTCGCATCGTATTACGTTCAATGGAAATCACTTCTATATCCCCTTGAGCAATAATATTAGCACTGTGTGGCTCGCGACGAATCATACCGCCAACACCAAAAAAGTCCCCTCTTTTCAATTTATTTCCTGTGCGTACAACGCCCTCTGAATCAGGTATTTTCTCAATCGCTTTACCGTGCAGAATAATAAAGAAATTCTTAGAAACCTCTCCTTTCCATGCCATACATTCACCAT
>JAGLDT010000095.1 GCA_023145485.1 Cocleimonas sp.
AAAAGGGAAAAATAAAATGAATTTATACAGTAAAAAATTAGCTGTTATTGGCATTGTTTCAATAATGCTTTCGAGCAATTTGTTAGCAGCGCAGTTGCCATGGAGCAAGAAGGTTTATAGTCATTTTTCAGATCAAGAGCCGTTGGAGTCATTATTAGAGACATTAGCAGCTTCTCAAAATACGCAGATTGTGGTTAGTAAAAAAATAGAGGATGTTGTGAGTGCTCATTTTAAAGAAAAAACAGCAAAAGCGATCTTTAAAGAGCTAGTCAAAGCGCATGGTTTGATTTGGTACTACGACGGTGGGGTGCTTTATATCTCAAAAAAAGATGAAATTCAGTCGGGTTCTATCAATCTAAAATATCATACAACGAAAGAATTTTCCCAATCATTGCGTCAGCTTGGTATTTTGGATGATCACTTTTACTGGGTCGAATCCGCACATGATAATACGGTTTATTTTAAAGGCCCTGAGCGTTTTGTAAGCACTGTCTTGAAAATGTCAAATGTTCTCGATAAAAAACCTGCAAAACCACGTATTTATAAATGGATTGATAAAAATGGTGTACCAACCTTTAGTTCAAAAATGCCAGGTCACTTCAATAAAAATAAAAATCTGAATGTGATTGATGTGGATAAAGGTCTATCAGTTGTCGGAGATTCTCCTTTAGGGACTCGTTGGCTTGGCAATTTTTCAGAGTAATATTAATTATTTATAGGCTTATTATGAGGTTTTTATAAATGCCTCCTATCTGGAAATACCCTCCACCAATTAGCATCCCCTTATAACAAAGCTGAAAAAGGATATATAAACGATGGCAACTAAAAACAAACACTATTCTCTTCGTGTTTTATCAGGAGAGAATGTAGGTGCGGAGATAGTGCTGGAGCCAAATATTCCTATTGTGGTAGGAAAATCAGCAACTTGTAATGTGATTTTCAATAATGAAGATGTCGCAGATAGGCACATTAAATTGGTGCTATCAAACAACCAAGTGCGTTTACGTCCATTAGCTCAACCTGTCTATATCGAAGGTAAAGACATAGGGCTACATGATATGACGCTATTGCCTTATCAATTAGTCACTATTGGTAAGGTTGGTTTTGCGATTGGCGATGGCACAGCAGAATGGCCAAGAGTAGATTCACAAGGTAGGAAGTATCCCTTAGCGTTAGAAAGAGATGATTTTGGAAAAAGAAGTACCAGTCGTTGGAAAAAATGGCTGTTTTGGCTCGGTCTCATCTTATTAATTGGTGCTAATGTACATTATATTAGTCGTGATAAAGGTGGATTGTTTAGTCTGTTTGGATTGAAAGATACGGTGGAGCAGGAAGTGTACAGTGCAATAGGTGATGCTGGCCTGTCGGATATTACGGTTTCTAAAACACCAGCAGGTCGCATAAAAGTCAGTGGTTATGTCGCTACAAATGAGCAAAAACAACGCTTATTAAGTCGTATTTTGCAAGTAAAGGGTGATGTTTCTCATACTATTTGGGTTAATTCTAATATTGAGAGTAATGCCTTATTAATTGCTCAAACATTAGGTGAAGAGCAAATTCATTTTTCAACTAAAGGCGACGGTGTACTGTATGCGGCAGGTTATACGCAAAGTCAGGCAAATTGGATTAAGTTGAAAGGAAATATTCTGGAGGATATCGAAGGGATTGAGAATATCAATGATGTACAGGTTAAGCCTATTTTGGAGTTATTAAAAGAAGAACTACAACAGCAAGATTTATCAGAGAAGATAGATATTTACCAGAAAAATCATCAATTTATGGTTTCTGGTAATCCAACAAAAGCCGATGTTAAACGCTGGCATAAGCTGTTGAATAAAATAATAAGACCTGTTGATGGTTACTGGAAGGTAGTAGAAGATTTTACTGTTGCTGAAGCAAAGGAATTTAAGCTTTCAATAAGGAGTGTCAGTATCGGTGATGTGCCGTTTATCGTGTCAAAAGACGGTAAAAGGTATTTGGAAGGTGCACATTTAGGCGAAGGATATTATCTTAAAAAGATCATGGTAGATAAAGTTCTACTTAAACATAATGGTATAGAAATACCCATATATTTTGGTAAAAAAAGGTGATTCAAAATGATGCTAGATATTGAGCGAGATCTACAAGAAGACACAACAGGTGATTATAAAAAGAGTGTGCTTTTGACATTGAGAAATACAAGTGCTGAGGCTCGCAATGAATTGAGTCAAGGTCTAGTGCCTGACGAATACGAGAAGTTAAATAAATTATTACAAGCATTAGAAACTAGCATAAAAATTATTGAGCAATATTAAATAGATAACTTTTTGTGGTGACGTACTGCAATTATTAATGAGCTAGATAGCTCTATTTAAAGGTTTCTTACGTTAATGCCATTGATGGCATTGGAAACATTTATCATTGTAACTTATAAGGAGATCATACAATGGAAGCAGGAATGGATTATGCAACGTTGTTAGAAAATCAACAAACTAGACAAGCAGAGGCACTTGAATACAAGGAGGCATCTGCTGACTTAGCAACTGAATATCAGTTAGCTTCAGCTAATGAAAAAAATAAGGAGGCAATTTCAGCTTCAGTTGCAGCTACGGCTAATGCGCAGTCTACAGCATTAAGTAGAGCATAAGCTTAGGTAACAAATGAGAAAGGACAAACCACTTCTTGTTCTTTCTCGATAGAACCTGAATCTGTGAGATTACGATTGCATAAAGAACAGCTTATTGATTTTATTATTAAATTAATGCCTTTTCCTTCGTGCTTGCATTAGCCTCATGGGTTCAGATTACATCTAATAGAGACAAAACGAAGAGATCAAAATATATGAAAATTAGTGGTGATGTAATTCAATTATTATCTCAAATTGGTTATTTAGCTTGTTTGAAAGGTGATGCTCATAATGGTCAAATGATTATGGATAGTGTCGAGCTGTACAGTAG
>JAGLDT010000096.1 GCA_023145485.1 Cocleimonas sp.
AAAATATGAAAAATAAACTGATAAAATAATGATTTACTTGTTTTTGGCGGGTTGAAAAATTTCTGTTTCTGGCATGGGTTGAACCGTTGGCAGCTCTAAGCTAGCTAACCAACGGTTCAATAAAGTGTGTCACTATCGATACCCCTGTTTAAAATAGTAAGTCATGACTTAAATAGCGAGAAATGCTATCTTACCTCGCCGTTTAACTTGCGTAGGTTATTTTTTGTATGAATATGGAAGAATCATTAGGCTTAAATAAAAGTGTTGAAAACCCCGAAGAAGCTAGAAAACAACTACAGCTTTATATCAATCTCAAACTATCATCGACAGGACAGCCGACAGGGCAGGGTGGTGATGAAAAATTCATGTCGATTGCGGATGATCTATTAAAAAGTTACCAAGAAAAAAATAGACGTTTGCATGACTATCACTGCCCCGCCGATGATCGTATTCAATATTTTCTTAATGATTATTTAGCGGAATGTGACGACGACGTACCCAAATTACCCTCCAATACCTTTGTTCTCGACCGCTATGGGGTTGCACGCGAATTATCCATTCCTGCTGCTAGTGATGAGTTTAAATCAGATATTATTTCTAGCTACCGAATTCGTCAAGGTGTCTTACATAACCCTGTGAATGATCGTCGTACAACCAAGGGATCTTTCCATATTGCCGAGGGTGGTTTACCCATTCCCGGTGATAAAAAAGCCGTTCCAAAAATTGCCTTTTTGCGTTTATTAGCCTCGGCATTAAACCCACCTGAAGAGCTGCTTAAACTACCGTTTACTGCCGATGAAGAAAAAAAGGCACAGCTCTTTGTATCGCTTTTATTGCGTCCTACTGTTTGCCCAGAAGTCCCGACGGTCTCTTCTGAAAAAAATATGGAGATACGTTTTTTTGCACCAGGCAATCTCGTTAGTAACCTTGATTTTGTTGAAAGTATCTTTGGCAATGGGGGCAATCCTTACCTTGCAGAGCATGATGCCGCGCTGGATATTAATCATTGGACGGGGCATACAGGCTGCGTCATTCTCGCGCCACATATCAGAGAGCTGACCAAAAAAGAATTAGGCTTGCCGCATTATGATGATGCTACTGAGTTGCAACGCAATGATGGTATGAGCTGGCAATCAGAAGATGAAAAATACAACGAGGGTGATGCCTTTAAAATAACCTGCCGCACCGAAGAAGGTATTATTGTCACGATTCTTGCTGATAATTATTATGGTTATTGTAAAAAAGAAGTAAAAACACAATTAAGCTACGCAACGAACCTTTATGGTTTGACGGAAGAAGAACATGCAGGCGGGGCGTTAGCCATTCGTCGTCGTAATCATGGCGAAGAATATGGTGTGGATCATAAAACACGTATTAATAAAGACAAATATAACTTTGCTGAGATTGCTAAAATCTATGGCGATATTATGGATATTCAGCCAGAAGGCTATGGGATCGATAAAAAGCATCCTGAGGTTATTTATATCCCTACGGATATTCGAATGAACCTGAGCGCGCAAACGATTACGTGGACGAATGCTAAGGGCAAGCAAGAAATTAAGCTCCAGCCAAAAAAAGTCTATATGCAACCGTGTGGCTATAAGGTAGAAATGGAGCAACATCCTGCCGCTCCCTCCTGGCGTTTAATTGGTACGGAAGCAGAAGGTACATTCTGTCATAAGCCTTGTACTGTGTCTGGTGGTGGTAAATCGGAGATTTCTAAATCACTGAATGATGCCGTGATCTACGGGCCTGTCTATGTTGAACATTTTAAAAAGGACATGAAGAAAGTAGCCAAAATTTTTGAACGCGATTACACCCAGCGTTTAAAGCCTGAGTTTGCGGGTGAAGATCGTGATCCGACGCGAAAGCCACTGAATAATGAGCGTAGTTTAGGCTCTGTAATTCAGTTATTAACGCCTTTATCAAGCAATACCGATGACTATAATGATTGGCTGAAAACCATTCAGCCACATATCTTATCGCTTGTTTTTATCATTAAGCGTATGCATCAAGAAGAATGGGGTGATGATTGGAAAGACAAGTTTTATGTTGATGTCATTAACGGTAAGCCAGCGCATGCACTTAAATATGATGGTCGGGAACTCGTTGCCTCTTACCTGCGGGTAGGGCTGGGGAGAAATGGCAAATGGCGCACGTACAAAGTCAGACAAGACTTTATAGCCACTGAAAAAATACAAATGGAAGATGATATTAGTGCCTCCGTGATTGTCAGCGCCAAAAGCCTTCCCAATACATCGCCTAAATCAACCACTAATCCCAGTCTTAAATTGGTTAAAAACTGCGAATATCGTTTATTCCAACGTCCTGATGAAGCGATACATCGCGGTTTTGATACGCAAACTGAAATTGATATGGCGCAGCCAAATAACTTCATTGCCAACTACGAGCCAATGATTGGCGATAAGCTTGAAGCGTTGGTTGAAGATGTGGTTGAATTTCAAAAATACACCGCGCCAATGCATGATTTATTACAAGGTGCTTATGATCAAGGTGATCAATACGTTGTCTCTTCAGCCAACCCTCGCCTGATGAAAGACGGCCCAAGCCAAAATCCACGTTATTTGCAAGTGCGTCCTGATCTTCAACGACCTGTGCGTACTTATGTGTCCGAAATGGGTGCGCGGTTTAAGCGTTTAGTGCCTCTGGGTGAAGCCGTTGTTCACCCTGTTAATGCTGTCCTGACGGGTCGTCGTAATAACCCCGCTGAAAAAGGGGTTCGTCCACTTGCTGTCTACAACCCCATTCACTATCAAGAGCTGCCTGAATTATTTATGGACTTTATCTGTAGTGTTACGGGTAAATCTCCCTCAACCACAGGTGCAGGAAGCGAAGGCGCACTGACAAAGGGAGCCTTTAACGCACTGCGCCCAACGGCTGACCTTAATAACACACTGGTTTCCTTTATTATCACGGGCTACGCTGGTTTCTCCAGTGCGGCAGGCTACATTGGCGCAAAACTACGCGTAGATCATGACATCAGTTTATTAGTTCCTGAAATATGGGCGCGTTTAGACGAAACAGAGCGTGACCCTAAGTTTATGATTGAAAATGGCTATTTAGAGAAAATAGAAAATTTTAATCACAAGGATCAGCGTGTTAAAGCGAGTCGTTTAGGGTATCGGATTACGGATCGTTTTATCGCCGCTTTCTTAGGGAAAATCTTTGATAACCCCGCCATCGTTTTTAATGAAAAAATCCTCAAACCAGAAACACAAAGCATGGATGAATACGTTGATGGTATTAATAACATCGTTGAAGCACAGCAAATCGTCGCCCAACGCTACCTTGACGATGGCAGTATAGAAGATGCCTGTCCGCCACTCAAAGCCATCCTTACCATCATGGCAACGGGTGAATACAAAGGAAAAACCATTCAACACAAGGCAGTGAGAGCGTTATTTGATCGCGATGTTATGTTGGCTTCAGACTGGTACAAAGATCGCTTAAAAGCAAAACAACAGCGTGAAATATCACTTTGGGAAAAGAACTGTAAAAACTTACAAAACTTTATGGATTTGGAAGGGCATGAAGACGTGGTTGAATCACTTAAAATACAACAACGGTTAGACCAAGCCAAACAAACGCTAGAAGCTGTAAAGCAGGAGGGCTATTTAGACACGCTAGAAGGTACGATAGGTGCAGATACCTTAGCGGCTTGTGCAGATTAGTTTGATGAATTAATCTTTCGCTCTCAAACACTCGTTTGGGAGCGCCTATTGCCAATGTTAGTCCTGCTTCAATATAAATTAATATTGGGCTACAGGCATTATCTCAAGTTAACCCTCCCTATTTTCTAAGCTGCCTGTGCGGCAGTGAACGACAAGTAGCATTAGCTGAGATTGCTTTTACATTTCTAAGCTGCCTGTGCGGCAGTGAACACGAGAAGAAAAAGAAGTTGATTGTCCTGAGCTTTCTAAGCTGCCTGTGCGGCA
>JAGLDT010000097.1 GCA_023145485.1 Cocleimonas sp.
CCTTTTAGAACCCGCAATATTGATACGCTGCACGATATAACCCCAGAACAGGCCGTCGCTCATCCAAACTGGGTCATGGGACAAAAGATTTCAGTCGATTCAGCTACGATGATGAATAAAGGGCTTGAAGTTATTGAAGCCTGTTGGTTATTTGATATCAATACCGATAAAATTCAGGTCGTTATTCATCCACAAAGTACCATTCACTCAATGGTCGCCTATAATGATGGCTCCGTATTAGCTCAATTAGGCAATCCCGATATGCGCACCCCCATTGCCTATGGACTAGGATGGCCAACACGAATAGAATCAGGTGTTGCGCCCTTGGATTTGTTTGAAATTGCTCGCTTAGACTTTGAAACGCCTGATTACAACCGTTTTCCCTGCCTGCGCCTAGCATACGAAGCACATCAAGCGGGAGGGAATGCAACCATTGCCCTGAATGCGGCCAATGAAATAGCCGTTGATGCCTTTTTAAATAGAAAATTACGCTTTACTGATATTCCTACGCTAATCGAGTATGCTTTAGAGCAAACGACAAGCGGTACGCCTGAAACGCTGGATGAAATCCTTATTCAGGATAGTGAAAGCCGTCAACAGGCAGACTTATGGATGCATGAAAATAAATAACACAAAAACAATAAAAACTCAAAAACAATCGGGGCTATTAATTTAGCACAATAAGCTTATGAATATTTTAATCTCAATCGCCGCATTTATTGTCACTATTGGCGTATTAGTCGCTGTGCATGAGTTCGGGCATTTTTGGGTAGCACGCAAACTAGGCATTAAAGTATTACGCTTTGCGATTGGTTTTGGAACGCCCTTATTCACTTACACCTCCAAAAAGGGCGATAAAACAGAGTATGTACTCGCAGCCATTCCCTTTGGTGGTTATGTGAAAATGCTCGATGAACGGGAAGGTGACGTTGCTGCGGATGAAGTCCATCGTGCGTTTAATCGCCAGCCTGTGTGGAAACGTTTCTTAGTGGTATTAGCAGGTCCAATGTTTAACTTCATCTTTGCCATTGCTGCCTTTGCAGGCACGTATATGATTGGTATTGACTCCGTGCGCCCTTATGTTGGGGCTGTTATTGCAGGCACACCAGCTGCGCAAGCGGGGTTCCAAGAGAAAGATAAAATTCTTGCCATTAATGACACTCAAGTCTCTTCCATGAGCGAAGTACGTCTCTCGTTGCTCAATCAATATTTACAACAGCCACAGCTCAATGTAAAAGTACAAACAAAAGACAATCAAGAAGTCACCCGTCAATTAGATCTCTCTTCACTGAAATTATTAGAAGATGAAAAAGATTACTTCGCCAAAACAGGTATGAGCTTCTGGCGACCTCCTCATGTGCCACAAATACTACAAGTTTTACCCGAAAGTGCAGCTGCAAAAGCGGGCCTAGAAAAAGGGGATGTGATTGTTAGTTATGATGGTATTAATGCTGAGTCTGTCGCTACAGTGACAAAATACATTCACCAACATGCTGACAAACAAGTTGAATTACAAATAAAACGTCAAGATGAGACTAAAACCATTCTCGTCACCCCTAAAGCAAAAGAAATTGAAGGAAAAACAATAGGGTTGATGGGTGTTCATTTAACCAGAGTTTTTAGTGATAAAGATAGACAAGATTTGCTGTTTGTACGTCATGCCTCAATTGGCGAAGCCTTATCACTAGGGATTTCTGATACTTGGCGCATGTCCATTATGACACTCAAAGTAATGGGTAGATTAATCGTTGGTGAAGCTTCAATAAAAAATATCAGTGGTCCTGTCACCATTGCTAATTACGCAGGTATCAGCGCAACCATTGGCTTTAGTGTCTACCTTGGTTTTTTAGCCATTATTAGTTTAAGTTTAGGTGTGCTTAATTTACTTCCTATTCCAATGCTGGATGGTGGACACTTATTTTATTATCTCATTGAGATTATCAAAGGAAGTCCTGTTTCAGAAAAGTTTGAAGCAGCGGGCGCTCAAGTAGGTATGGTACTGGTTGGCATGTTAATGGTGCTGGCAATTTATAATGACATCACGCGATTAGTTGGATAATAATGATGATAAAAAAAACACTTCAACTCTCGGTTGCTAGTTGCCTATTAGCAGCTAGTCAAAGCACTTTGGCAGCCAGTTTTGTCTTACAAGATATTGAAATAAAAGGACTCGAACGGGTTGCGGCAGGTACTGTATTAAGCAATCTTCCTGTAGCCGTAGGCGATCAATATGATGATCGAATGTCAGCTAAAATGGTCAGTACTTTGTATAAAACGGGTCTGTTTGAAGATATTAATTTAAGCAAGCGGGGTAATATTCTTGTCGTCAATGTGAAGGAACGCTCAGCCGTGGGAGAAATTAATCTCTCAGGCAATCATATTATTGAATCAAAAGCCATACTTGAAGCACTAAAACGTGCTGGTGTCGCTAAGGGTCGGCCCTTAAATAAAGCTGCTTTGGCACGGATTCAAAAAGAAATAAAACAACAATATTTGGCGCGGGGTAATTATGCGGCTGATGTAAAAACAGATTTAAAACCCTTAGCACGCAACCGTTTAGCCGTTAACATTAAGATTAAAGAAGGAAAGGTTGCGCGCATAAAGAAAGTCCGTATCAGTGGTAATAAGGCTTTTCCTGAGTCAACCTTAAAAGCCTTACTCGAAACGGGCGTACCGGGTTCTTTGTCCTTTTTTAGTAACCGTGATAAATATTCAAAACAAAAGCTGGTCGGTGATCTTGATAAATTAACTGCATTTTATAAAGACCGTGGCTATTTGCACTTTGAAGTGGCATCAACACAAGTCTCCCTATCAAAAGATAAACGCTCTGTTTTTGTTAATATTAATCTTCACGAAGGCGATCAATACCGTGTTGGTAAGATTGATGTAGCCTCTAATTCAGCCGTACCACAACAAAAATTACGCCGTTTGGTGCATATGAAACAGGGGCAAGTTTTTTCACAGCAAGCGCTGGAGAAAACGCGTAAAGATCTAAAATCTCAAGTAGGAAAGCAAGGGTTTGCCTTTTCAAAATTGCGTATTACTCCTCAAATTGATGAAGTTAAAAAAGCGGTCAATCTTTCTTTCCAGCTGGATAAGGGACAGCGTACTTATGTACGTCGGATCAATATCCGAGGGAACTATCGTAGCAAAGATGAAGTTTTCCGCCGTGAAATGCGTCAGCTAGAAAGCTCATGGTTTTCAAAAGAAAAAGTTGCTCGCTCTAAAATCCGTATTCAACGCCTTCCTTTTATAGAAAGTGTCAATATTACCACCTCGCCCGTGGCAGGTACTCGTGATCAGATTGATCTAGATGTCACTGTAAAAGAGCGCTCATCGAATCAGTTTACTGCGGGTGTGGGTTACTCAGAAAATGATGGTCTGTTATTCAATGTTGGACTATCACAAAACAATTTTATGGGAAGTGGCAAGAGCCTTTCAATTGCAGCTGAAAACAGTGCATCAAGCAAAAATCTACGTATAAGTTATAATAATCCTTATCATACCGTCGATGGCATTGGTCGTGGCTTTAATATTTTTTACAATAAAACTAATGCTGATGAAGCTGATATTTCTGATTACCAGAGTGATGCTTATGGTGTCGATGTTAACTATACCATTCCACTGAGTGAAGATGATTCGCTACGTTTCAGTATCGGTGGTGAACACCGCGAAATCAAGATATCAGAGACCAGTACACCTGATCATATTAAACAGTTTGTGATTGATCATGGAAAAACGTATAACCAGTTACTCGGTACGCTTAGCTATATTCATGATACTCGTAATAGAAGCCTGTTTCCTAGCAAAGGGCAACGCCAGTCTTTAGCCGTCGAGATTGGTTTTCCTGGTAGTGATTTACAATTTTATAAATTAAAATACCGTGGTAGGCTTTACCAGCCCATTACGGATGATATAACCTTTGCAGTAAAGGGTCGTGTCTCCTACGGAAAAGGAATGGGTGATTCAAAACAGTTGCCTTTCTATGAGAATTTTTATGCGGGAGGCATCGGCTCGGTTAGAGGCTTCGATCATAATAGCCTTGGCCCTAGAGATTCAAATGACACCCCAAAAGGTGGTAATTTAAGTACGACAGTCACCGCAGAAGTACAATTCCCAGTACCTTTCTTAGCGGATGTAAAAGGCTTGAGAGCCAGCGCCTTTGTTGACGGGGGTAATGTCTTTGATGATAAGTTCGACGCAGACGAGATGCGCTATTCAGCAGGGTTAAGTATGACATGGATGACACCACTAGGCGCACCATTAACCGTTAGCTACTCGAAGCCATTCAATGCTAAAGATGATGATGAAACCAGTCAAGTCCAATTCTCTTTAGGTGCAACCTTCTAATGGGTGCTGATTAAGAACAATGTA
>JAGLDT010000098.1 GCA_023145485.1 Cocleimonas sp.
TTGATATTGCGACAAAAATGGACTTGCCAAAGCACCATGAAGATTTTGGACAGACATTAGCAGTATGGGGTGTACCGTCAGGTGAGTATATTATGCTACCTGTTTTAGGCCCATCTACGCTTAGAGATAGTGTCGGTGTGGCGGTTGATACTGTTACCAATCCTTATTTTTTCTTTGAAAATTCTCTAGGATATTACACCGTAGATAAAGTGGATAAACGTGCCGATATTTTATCCGTAGAAGGATTACTAAAAGAAATGTCAGATGATGATTACAATAGCTTGCGGGATGCATGGCTACAAAAGCGTAAGTATTTAATCAATGATGGAAAACTAGATGAGCAGGCAATCGAGAAAAAGAAAAGCCTGATTGATGAACTGGAAGATTTAGATTAAAACATGAAAATACATATTTTAGGTATTTGCGGTACCTTTATGGGTGGCGTCGCTTTATTAGCAAAAGAATCTGGCATTGAAGTAACAGGTTCTGACAAAAACGTTTACCCCCCCATGAGTACATTGCTGGATTCACAAGGTATTGATGTTCGGCAAGATTTTTTGACTAAAAATATAGACGATGATACCGATGAGATTGTGGTCGGCAATTTTATGCGTCGTGGTATGGATGTGGTTGAAGACATGCTCAATCAAAATCAATCGTATACCTCAGGACCACAATGGCTTTATCAGCATATTTTAAAAGATCGTTGGGTGTTAGCGGTAGCGGGAACCCATGGTAAAACCACAACGGCGAGTATTTTAACGTGGATACTGGAATATGCAGGGATGAGTCCAGGCTTTCTCATTGGAGGTGTGCCAGAGAACTTTGGCGTATCCGCACGCTTAGGTGATACCCCCTTTTTTGTGGTTGAAGCCGATGAATACGACACGGCCTTTTTTGATAAACGTTCCAAGTTTGTACATTATCATCCAAAAACATTGATTCTAAATAATCTTGAATACGATCATGCCGATATTTTCCCTGATCTAGAGGCAATTAAAATTCAGTTCCATCACCTCATGCGAATTGTTCCCAGTGAAGGACTCATTGTTTCAAATGCGAATGAAGAAAATCTTGATCATGTTTTAGAGCGGGGATGTTGGACACCTGTTGAGGAATTTTCATCCGCAGAAGATAATGCTTTTTCTTCCACTTGGAGTGTCAAATATATCCAAGCAGATGGCAGTGAATTTAGCGTTTTGTTTCAAGGCAAAGAGCAAGGCATTGTTAAATGGGATCTGCTAGGTCAGCATAATATTAGCAATGCATTAGCAGCCATCGCAGCCGCACGTCATGTCGGTGTGCCGATCAAACATGCGATTGATGCATTAGCAGAATTTAAAGGCATTAAGCGCCGTATGCAATTACGTGGTGAAGTAAATAATATCCGTGTTTATGATGACTTTGCCCACCATCCTACTGCCATTAAAACGACACTGGCAGGGTTACGCGCTAATGTGGGAGATAAGAAAATTATAGCTATCTTAGAGCCTCGTTCAAACACCATGCGTATGGGCGTACACCAAGGTGCATTAGCAGAATCTTTAGCGGTTGCAGACCAAGTGGTTTTGTATCAACCTGAAGAGGTCGATTGGGAAATGCAGCATTTATTAGCCGAGTTAGGTGAGAATGCTAGTCTTTATCGTGATATTGATCTATTAGTTGCTGACCTTGTGAAAGTAGCAGAATGGGGAGATCAATTATTAGTGATGAGCAATGGTGGTTTTGGTGGCATACATGATAAATTATTGCAGGGTTTGAAACAGTAAATAAATGATAGAAAATCATCCCTTGACAGTAACCTTAATAATGACAGGCGCATCTGGTGCTGCGTATGGTTTACGTTTATTAGAAGAATTGGTTAAAGCAGATTGCCAAATTTATTTATTGCTCTCCCGCCCTGCTCATATTGTCATAAAAATGGAAACAGACTTAGCACTTCCTGTTCGTGCATCTGATGTTGAATTATTCTTCAGTGAAAAATATCAGGCTACCGCGGGTCAAATCCGAGTGTATGAAAAGGAGCAGTGGTTAGCACCGATAGCCAGTGGCAGTGGTGTAGCAGATGTCACTATTGTTTGCCCTTGCACTACAGGTACATTATCCTCAATTGCGATAGGAAGTAGCAGAAACTTATTAGAACGTGCCGCTGATGTCGCGCTAAAAGAACGTAAAAAATTGATTTTAGTGATCCGTGAAACACCCTTCTCAGAAATTCATCTAGAAAACATGTTAAAGCTAACCCGTATGGGGGCCGTTATTATGCCCGCCAATCCTGGGTTTTATTTTAAACCTAAATCATTGGATGATATTGTCGATTTTATGGTTGCTCGCATACTTGATCATGTTGGCATTAAAAGTGTATTACAGACACAATGGGGAAATGAGATCTAAAACCAATAAGAAACGCCAAGATTCATCTGGTAGTTGCTTTTTTTATCCCGTGTTAACGGACTATTTCTAATTTCTTTCGGTAAATGTTTGTAAGTAGCACCACCTGTAATGGAAAGATGCCGCGATAATTTTGCCTCCGTTTCAAAGCCTAAATAGGGTGTGAAAGCTGCTTTTCCTTTATAGGCTTTACGGTCTGCGGTGACTTCTGATTCTTTTACACCATAGTAATAATCAACTACTTTTTTACTTTTCCAATCAAGCCCACTAACAGCAGCAATAGAAACGTTTCGTTTGCCTGTCCAATAAGTTGAAGAGGGTTGAATACCACCTACTTTTAAGCCAACCTCTTGTCCTTTATGGCTTCTGCTAATATCCGTGGTAGCACTTAATGAGATGGGTAAATAAGGCATTTTGGCTGTCAAACGCACACCAGCATCAAGGGAGCCTTTACGCTCCTTCATACCTTTTAGCACCTCTAAATCTTTGGCTTTATAACCTCTAATATTCGCTTTGCCAACAACCTCTAGCGCGTACTTATCTGCTTTAATGATATTGTACGTTGCACCCTCACGGTTAAGATTTAAGCGCTCACCACGGTATTCAGGATGAAGGTTCACTATTAAACCAACATCAGAATCGGACTTACCTTTATGCTTGTATTCAGATTGTACCGTACTTCCAGAAAGCCCTATACCCCAGTCAGCAGAGGCTATTCCGGAAAAAAGAGAGGCTATTGTGATACTTGAAATAATTAAAACTAATTTTTGGCTTATAAATTTCATGACTATTCCTATTTTAGACTTTATCTAGTTAAACTTTTTCCTAAAACGGAGGCAACAGATGCCACCTCCTACGGCTTGAATCGCTACGAAATAATATCTAAAAGGTGAGGTTTTTGTCTGTTGTTGCTTTGTTGTGAAACTGTTAGTTTTTGTAAACTACAAATCCATAACATTACAAAACAACAACAATTAACGGCTTGAATAACATTCAATCATCAATAAAAATAATCTCAACTAAAAAAGAAAAAATACCTATGCCTGAATTAACAAATACCGAGCAAACTAATTTTCAATATCACACGATTTTATTAGTAGAGGATGATCGAAAACTTTCTGCTGTCATCTGTGAGTACTTGCAACAACAAGGGCTTAGCATGGAGACAGAGTATCGTGGCGATACGGCAATTGAACGTATTCTGACCTTACAACCTGATTTAGTGATTTTAGATTTAATGCTACCAGGTCTGGATGGTTTGGAGGTTTGCAGGCAGGTTCGCCACAGTTATACACAACCTATTTTAATGCTCACAGCAAAAGATGAAGACTTTGATCAAGTGGTCGGCTTAGAGCTGGGTGCGGATGATTATGTAATAAAACCCGTGCAACCGAGAGTCTTATTAGCCCGCATCCGAACCCTACTACGTCGGGCCACACCCGCTATAAGCATCGAGCAACATTCCAGTCTTCTACATTTTGATCGGCTTGAGATTGATAATGAAGCACGCGAAGTACGACTTGATCAGCATCTTGTTGAACTCACCACGCAGGAGTATGAAATGTTGTATTTATTAGCCCGTCATGCTGGAAAGGTACTAAATCGAAACGCCATTTTTGAAGCACTTTCAGGGATTGAATACGACGGTTTAGATCGCTCGGTTGATATTCGCATCTCTCGATTGCGTAAATTATTAGAACTTAATCCTGCCAAGCCAACAGGGATTAAAACGGTGCGTGGACAGGGTTATTTATTTGTTGCTAGTGGTTGGTCTGATCATCAGCAGGTAGAGCACCCATTATGCTAAAACTCTTCATCACTATTTATTTTCTGCTCATTATTTCAGTTTTCAGTATTGTTATTGGTACAGCATTGATACCAACAGCAACGTTTCAATTAATTGATTCCATTGAAATAGAACGCAAAATATCACAAGGTACGTTCACCTTGTTAGACCAATCCATTAACAATTTAAGTGATGAGCAAATAACGCTAAAACTAGCCCATTATAAACTGCTCTTTCCGAAAGGGTTTGAATTGATAGATATTTCATCAATTCAGCTGACGACTGAAGAAAAAAAAGCGTTTGATCAAGGTAAAAGTATTAGCCGTGAAGTACCGATTACAACCGAAATGAATAGCAGTGATGAGAATACCTTAACCACGTTGTACCATCAATCTAAACAGGATACCTCAAAGGTGTGGAAAATAATCTTTGATGCTGATGTGAGTATGAACAATTTAACCATCACCGTGACAGGAGAACGTTATATTCATGCTGTTTTTGCGCTGATTGAGGAACAATTATTAATGCGAGACCAGCAAGAGTGGGTAGAAATGATGCCTGATTTAAAAAGAATTCATGGTTTTAACCTTCGTTTAATAAAACGTGACTCATTACCCCTCAATAAAAAAGTAATGGCACTCATTGAGCAGGGAAGATCGGCTAATCGAACCCAAACCCAACGCGTAGCAACCTTTATTTATCCACTTAAAGGCAGCTCTTATCTGCTTGAGTTTGGGCCGATTACTATTCCTTGGGGCATCTATTATTTAGGCTATATTTTCTTTTTATCACTGGCATTGGTAATAGCATTAATTAGCATGGTATGGGTTTGGCCAGTGTGGCGGGATTTAGTAAAAATAAAATCTGCCGCTGATGAGTTTGGTGAAGGTCTTTATGATACCCGCATTCCTGCTCAGAAATTTTCCTTACTGAGTAAAATCAGCACCGCTTTTAATCTGATGGCAGAGCGCACACAACGCAGTATTGAATCCCATAAAGAACTCACCAATGCCGTATCACATGAGCTAAGAACCCCATTGGCGCGAATGCGTTTTTCACTAGAAATGTTGATCTCAACGGATAATAAAAAAAACCAAACGCGCCATGCCAATGATATAACCGAAGACATTGACGAACTGGAATTACTCCTCAGCGAGCTACTTACCTATGCACGTTTTGAGCGAGATAGTGGAAAGATTAATTACCAATCACAAGCACTGATTCCTTGGTTTAATAAAACCCTGCACCGTTTAGAAACCCTCGCTAAACATAAGCAACTTGACTACATCATTAGCGATATTAACGACACAGAAACCACCTTATTTGAACCGCGTTTAATGTCACGCATGCTGGATAATCTAGTGCAAAATGCGCTCCGCTATGCCAATAAACGTATCAAAGTAACCCTCAGTAAAGAACAACAATATTATCAACTAACAGTGGAAGATGACGGCATCGGCATAGCAGAAACCGAACGAGAACGATTATTTGACGTATTTTCACGCATTGATAGCAGTCGAGACCGTGATACAGGCGGATTTGGCTTAGGGTTAGCCATTGTTAAGCGCATTGCAGAAGGGCATCAAGGGTATGTTTTAATCAAAGACTCCCCATTAGGTGGAGCATTGTTTGAAGTACAATGGCTAATACAAAAGCACCACAAAAAATAACACTTCTCCTACATATTCCTACCTTTCAACCTCGTATATTAATGCTTCCAATTAGAACGTTTCAAGTCATTACTACACGAGGAAAAACCCATGTTAAAATTCATTAAAAGTAGCCTATTATTGCTTTTTATTTTCAATGTAACCGCCTGCTCTTATTCACCAACAGCACTAAAAATAACCTACAGTAGTTTTGCCGAAGAAGTGGCAGAAGAGCTAAAAGAACCAATTGATTTATCAAGCTCACAAAGCACAATGATCGATGACTATGCTAACGAGTTATTGCAATGGCATCGTCAAAATAAGCTACCAGAATACGCTAAAAGCTTCGCTCAATTTGCCATGATCGTTCAGCAAGACACTATCTCATTGCCTCAGTTGAAAACCATTTTAAAACAATTAGATGGTATGCCACATTTTGACCAAGCCAATCATTTAACCGAGAAAATGTTAATCGTCGCAAAAACATTAACAACAGAGCAAATAAAACAACTTGAACAGTCGCTCAATAATTCGCATCAACAAGATGTGTTAGCGACTAATAATAAAAACTTCACAACAGAAGTCACTAGCAATGTGAAAGGCATGTTTAGATTTATAGGCATTCAACTTAATGATAGTCAGCTCGCTATGGTTAAAAAAGAAGCCAAAAATATCCATAACACCCACCCTTATCAAATACAGGCCACTAAACAATGGAATCAACAGTTCGTCAATCTACTAAAACAACCCCATCGCCCCGATTTTGACACACATTTTAAACGCCTTTGGGCTACAAAAGATCACAATCTAAAAGGCAAAGGGGATCAGCTAGAACAACAAAACACAGCTATAATGGCTGTTTTGATAAGAAAATTAATAATGCGTTTTGAGGACAATCAAAGAAACCATTTATCAAAACAACTTAGCTCAATAAGCACCACGTTTAATGAAATGGCTTATGAGTAATTAGTTGTCAAAAACACCCCATTTAGAAATATCAACCATATGCCCCGCTTCTTCTGCGATCGGAGGGAATTGATTAGTCACTGCATCAGAAACAGTGACAGGGTCAGGCGTACTAATATAAGGGAATCGCCAGCCACCTGGCATACGCCCTAGTTTACGTGGTACCCCCATACTTTCATCCCATGCAGTATCGGTAAAATCAGTATAGAAATCAGGCCAAATATTGCGTTTATTTCCCCATGATTTTTTTCTATTACTATTACTTATTTTAGGTACAAAAGGAAAGTCATTCCCTATATTGCCCCACTTATTATTACCACCATGCATTAGGCTTAAGCCCTTATTATTAGCGAATGGCATTACAGGAAAAGAAAAAGGATTAGTATTGTTTGATCCTAAATTACTAGGAAAATTATTGCCATTGCCTCCATTTGATGAGCGTTGTACACCTGGAAATTTCATTGTTTGCTGTCGATAACCACGATTAAGGGCATTGTATTTTTTTTGCATTGCACTATTCGCAATTGGATTACTATTAAACATCTGAATAGGGGCTGCAAATTGAGGGATTGATCTTAACCGTGGAGCATCAGGCGTTGAAAACTGATTGATAAATACCTGTGCTTGTTGCGCCAAAGGTGGGAAAGAAGAGGGAGGTACAGCAACATGCTCTAGTAAGGCCTGTTGTATTTGTTGTTCCGATGGAAAGTAAGATTTCTGTTTTGTGGTCGGAGTCATTGTTGGAGCAATAAAGGCCCTGACCTGATTTAACTGTTGAGCATTGCTTATCGACGTTGCAAGCATTGTAATAGAAAACAGGGGAATTATCGTTGTTAGTATTAGACTGTTTTTTAATTTCTTCATAGCGATGTGGAGTAATAGTTATTAAATAAGGCTCCAATTATATCAGGAAGCCAAATATAAGTAACTTCTGATATTCTTATATTTAGATCAAATAATAGTCATTAGACTAGTCCTGCGAATTATATTTTATAAATTTCACCCTCTCTGTGGTTTCTATTTGCGTGTTTATTTCCTTGGAGTAGCCTTAATGAAAGCAAGTTTTAAAAATAGCTAAATTATCGGGAAAATTATTAATAGACATTGTAAAATTACTCTTAAAATAGATATTTACAAATCACAGGAAAAGAAAAAATGAATCAAGCAGTTGTCATTATTGGAATGGGAGAGATTGGCTCAGTACTAGCCCGCGGACTATTAAAAACAGGTCATCCTGTTTACCCTATCACGCGCAATATGGATATGGCAGAACAAGCAATGCTTATTACTGATCCTATCGCCGTTATTGTTGCAGTAGGGGAAAATGATTTACATGCCATCTTATCCAATGTGCCTAAAAACTGGCAGAAGAATCTAGTCTTAATCCAAAATGAATTATTACCCAGAGATTGGCAACAATATAGCTTTCCTACACCCACCATTATTTCCGTTTGGTTTGAGAAAAAGCAAGGTCAAGATGTCAAAGTTGTTGTAGCCTCCCCTATACATGGCACTCAAGCACAACTAATGTTTGATGCCTTTGAAACATTAAATATCCCCGCAGAAATCATCACCGATAAAGCAGAAATGACAGCAGAGTTAGTGCGCAAAAATTATTATATTCTTACCAGCAATATTGCAGGGCTAAAAGTAGGTGGAACTGTTGGCGAACTATGGCGAGATCATCAAGACGTTGCTAAGGCGATTATTGAGGATGTACATGCGATACAAGAACACTTAGTAGGTGGAACTTTAGATAATGAAATGCTGACTAACGCTATGCTGGTTGCATTTGAAGGAGATCCTGAGCACGGCTGCATGGGGCGTAGCGCACCTGCTCGT
>JAGLDT010000099.1 GCA_023145485.1 Cocleimonas sp.
CTTGCCACCATTTTTATAAAAAGGAAGTTGTTATGAAAGGAATTCATACCATTACGAGCTTGCTGATCTGTTTTTCCCTTATAAATCCTGCAATAGCAGAAAATATTTATAAGGTAAAAAATATTTCTCAAGGTAAGAGTCTGCAATTAAAAAAATATCCCTCTAAAAAGAGCAAGACTTTAGTCGCATTACCGCATGATGCATCATGGATGATACGGAGAGACAGGAGGCGTAAGGTCATTAATAAAGTAGTTTGGCGTAAGGTGCAGTGGAATAAACATCAAGGTTGGGTTAGTGCTTATTATTTAGCGTCTGATGCTATGGCAAGTCGGCAAGCGAGACAACGTAGGATTTGCTTGAGGGATAAAAAGATTAAACTAAAAGTCTGCTGTGGTTATAGCGTAGCGGATCGTAGACGACCTTATCAGCATATCCCTATTTTGGCAGTGAGAAATATTGCGGTTGGTGGCTCACTGATTTTGCAATCAAACCCTTGGGGGGGTAAAAAATTAGTAGCGCTTCCGCACGATGCAACTTGGATTGCCGACTTAGGAAAGCGTAAAAAGCGTTTAGATGGCTCATTATGGGCAAATGTTCGCTGGAGCGGTAAAACAGGTTGGCTTAATATGGCTAAACTCAGAGCTGACTCTGCGACGACATTAATCGGTGATAGGAAGCGTAAACTTTGTGCGCTTCCTGCTCGTTGAGTTAAGAACCTAAATGATTAATTTTGAACGAAATCCACAGTATATTCAGCAACGATCTTTTGAAATTGTTCGTCAATACGTGAAATTAGACCATCTTAATGAGTTAGAAAAGCAGATTGCCGTGCGGATGATTTATGCCTGTGGTGATCCTACGATTATTGATGATTTGCATTTTAGCAAAAAGGCAACAGAGGTCGGTTTAAAGGCATTGAAACAGAAGAGTCAGGTGTTATGTGATGTAAATTTAGTGATTGCGCCACTTAATAAGAAACTATTAGCCCATCCACCGTTATGTTTTATCAATGAAGAGCAGGTTGCTCTTCATGCAAAGCAGAAAAATCATACTCGCAGCATGATTGCAGTGGATTATTGGCCACCTTATATTAAGAAAAGTATTGTTTTAATTGGCAATGCACCAACTGCTTTATTTCGCTTAATGGAATTGATTGAGCAAAAGAAAATCAATAAACCCGCATTGATTATTGGAGTTCCTGTTGGCTATACGGGAGCCGCAGAATCAAAACAGTATCTTTGGGATTATCATAAAGCGCTCGGTATAGAATGCATTGTTTTACTGGGTACACGTGGTAGTAGCGCCTTAGCAGCAACCGCAATGAATGCATTATTGAGTTATTATCATGGTGTCGTTTTTTAGGAAGTCGTAAATGCTGAAATATTTGTTGATGAGAAATACAGATTTCAAAAAGTATCTAATCCTGTCTACTCCTAGAGCTGGTTCT
Source organism: Cocleimonas sp. (assembly GCA_023145485.1). Lineage (GTDB taxonomy): Bacteria > Pseudomonadota > Gammaproteobacteria > Thiotrichales > Thiotrichaceae > JAGLBW01. The sequence continues at coordinate 1,448 of JAGLDT010000099.1, forward strand.
ACCCTGCTGTCTCGTATGGTGCTTAACCATCCTAATGTCATTGGTAAAGGCGAGTATTTTGATAGATTACGTGGTCGCGAGCCATCAGGTGAGCTGGAAACGTTATTTCGGCCACAAAGAAAATCAATAAAAGCGGTAGGGTTTAATATACATTATAACCACCCTGCCGATGAGAAGAAAAAAGAAGCATGGAGTCTTCTTAAAGAATGCAAAGATTTACATATCATACATTTATCAAGAAAAAATACTTTGCGTTATTATGTGTCTAGTAAAATCGCGCGTAAGCTAACATTATTTAATATAAAAGAGGCAAATGACCGACCTGATCTTGAAAAGCGTCGCGTTATAGTAACGCCTCAAGAGCTACGAGTTATTATTAATAGCAGTAGTAAACGGTATCAATCCTATCATTCAATGTTTTCATCACATCCTATCATCGAAGTTGAATTTGAACGATTAATCTTGAATCCAGAAACTGAGTTTTTAAAGCTAACGAAATTTCTTGGCTTAGACCATCAAAAACCTAAAATATCAACTGTAATTATGAACCCAGAGCCACTTTCTGAATTGATTATAAACTACGATGAGTTGAAGCATGAATTCATATCATCCCCCTGTTCATGGATGTTCTATTGATTCATGTTGTTGGTCTAGGTTTAGGCGATATTAAAACATTGGGCAATGATGCCTTGCAGGTGATTGCTAACGCATCATCTGTTATGGGGTCTCAGCGTCAACTATCTTCTGTTGAAGGTTTATTGAGTGACAATCAGCAACAGTTAAATTACCCCTCCCCTTTCGCTAAACTTAGCACACAACTATTAGCTTATTTTTCAAAGACGCCTGATCAGGATATTTGCTTATTAGCCTCTGGTGATCCGCTTTTTTATGGGATTAGTAATTTCTTATTAAGGCATTTTTCAGTTGATCAACTTCATTTTTATAGTAATATTTCTTCGATACAAATAGCGTTCGAGCGGATAAAAAAACCGTGGCAACAGGCTAAAATTATTAGCTTGCATGGTCGTTCTTTGAGTAATTTGACCCCTTATCTTGCACATCATCCTTTAATTGCGGTATTAACCGATAAATACAGTCATCCCCAAGCGATTGCTAAGCTATTATGCGAATATGGGTGTGATAATGCACAGTTGTCTATCTGCGAGAGCTTAGGTACTGAGAATGAGAAAGTTACTTCATTTATTGCCAATAAATTAGTAACAAATGCCATACAATTTCATCCTTTACACATTACCCTTATTGAAATAAAACACGCTCACTGCACTCTGCCTAGCTTCCCTGGTTTTGATGATACGCTATTTTTTACCGATAGTGATCAAGCAGGTAAGGGGATGATTAGCAAACGAGAAGTGCGTTTAGTGGCATTGAGTCTATTGCAACCAAAGGTGAATGATATCGCATGGGATATTGGTGCAGGCTGTGGAACGATTGCGGTTGAGTGGGCGTACTGGAATCAACAAGGCACAATTTACGCAATAGAACATCATGCTAAGCGTTTAAGTTGTCTGGAAAAAAACAAGCAAAAATTTGGTGTGAATAATTTGCATATTACTGCCAATAAAGCGCCTACTGGATTAGATCATTTACCTCGCCCTAATGCTGTTTTTATTGGTGGAACCGCAGGTGAATTAGCAACCATCATGGATTATTGCTGGGAGCAGTTAGTATCAGGCGGTTGTTTAGTCATTAATTGCGTCACAGAAAACTGCAAATCAGACCTGCAACACTGGTTACAACAACAAACTATTAGCAATGATGCCGTTGAATGGACTGAGATTAGCGTTAGCAAAGGTGACCAATTAGCAGGGCAATTATTAATGCGCCCACGGTTACCTGTGCGCTTATTGAGAATAATAAAGAAGGCTTAGTGATAAAGGGGCAGTTTATCATTCAATGCGATTTCATCCATCCAAACATAGGCAGCTTCAGAGTTGGGTTGATTTAATAACAACATTAATACCACCCATTTCAGTTTATCTAAGTTCAATTGGCTATCTTTTAGCTCTAATATACGATCAATGGCGCGTTCCCGCATTTCGGGGCTAAGTACATTCACTTGCTCTAGAAACATAAGGTAGTTACGGCATTCGCTATTAATCCAGTCGATTTCATATTCAGCAAAAATTCGTATTGATTTTTTATTCGGTTCCGTAATACAGATGGTTTCTTCATCTGCAAGGCTTTCTAGCCAGTCAAAGGCGCGACTGATCTCGGTATTGGGAAATCCAGCTTCATTTAGGTAACCATGTAAAATATCTCTATTTTGATTGGCTCCATAAACTTCTGAATAGTTTTCAAAAAGATAAAACAATACGTCAAGGGTGTTTTCATTTCTTTCCATAAAAAATACTTCTTGGGGAGGTTAAGTATTATGAAAATTACTGAAAGTGGGATGATTTGGTGTCTGTGAGGCTATTTTTCTTTGATACGGGTGTAGTTTCCTCGACCACTTGCGGCAATAAATCCATTCAATTCAAGTAGTAATAGAATGGAGGAAAGAGCCTCTGCGGTCAATCCCGTTTGTATGACTAATTGGTCAATTGATATAGGGTCATAGCCCATTGTCTCTAAAATTAACCGCTGATCCGCATCAGCTAGCCCTGCATGACTATTGCCGTTGTTATTTTCAACTGTGTCATTTTTTTCGTTAGAAGAGGTCTCAGTACTAGTTGATAACAGGCTGTGCTCAAGTTGAGGGGCAAGCTCTTCAATAATATGGGTGGCGGTTTCGATTAGTTTTGCACCTTGGCGGATCAGTTGATGACAACCACGTGCTAGCGGGTTGTGAATCGAACCAGGGATAGCAAACACCTCACGCCCTTGTTCGCTGGCATAGCGTGCGCTAATCAAAGATCCACTTTGCAGGGCTGCTTCGACCACTAGTGTGCCCAAACTTATACCACTAATAATACGATTTCGTCGCGGAAAGTTTCTTGATAATGGTGATACGCCAATAGGCAATTCAGTGATAATAGCACCATTGGCAACAATACGATGGGCCAGGGTACGGTGTCTTGCGGGGTAAACGCGATCAATGCCTGTGGCAACGACGGCAATGGTAATCCCATTAACATCTAGTGCGCCTTTATGTGCCAATCCATCAACGCCTAATGCCATACCACTGGTAATGCATAAGCCTGCTGAAGCAAGGTGCTTGGAAAATTCATAAGTGTTATTTTGCCCGCCCTGTGTTGGATTTCGACTACCAACAATGGCAATTTGAGGATCATTTAATAGATCTGCATTACCATGCACATAAAGAAGGGGGGGTGATACAGGGATTTCTTTTAATAGTTGCGGATAGCGTGAGTCATAAAAAGTAATGAGATGATGCTGGTCAGAAGATTGTAGCCATTGCATATCAGGATTAGCACTAGCAAGGGTTTGTGCTTTAATATTTTTTATTAGTCGATCACTAATACCTGCTTTTTTAAGTTGTGCGGTATTGGCGTTTAAAGCGATTTCAGGTGTTTGAAAGGTATCCAAGAGTTTTTTATAGCGCACACAACCAATGCCTGAAACACGCCATAAGGCGATCCAAGAAGCTGTGTTTTCGTCTTCTGTCACGGATTTCCTATCTTATGGCCTTTTTTCACAGGATGGTCTGATTGAGTGATTAAGGCATAGCTTAATTTTCTATCTACCTTGTACACCACTGCGGTTGCAATACGCTCAGGGGGTAAAGCAACTTTGACAGGAACTTGAGTTTTTAAGTATTTATATTTAATCTGTTCGATTTTCTGGTAAGGATCATTGACGGTTTTACCTTGTTTGTAGACACCTAAAATATGACCGGGCTTTATTCCTTCAGCGGTACCGCTATCGAGCGTTACAATCATGCCTGTACCACTGATTAAGTTAGCTTCATAGAGTGATAATACGGTGGCACGTACTTTATGTCGTGGTGCAATCATCGGCGCATCTAAAACTACTTTTTCATCAATATTTTTTAATAAACGATCACCAACATGAACTTCTCGTTTGGTATTAAGAATGGTTGCGCTACTAATGTCACCAACACCACGAGTTATACTCGCATCTGCAGTGTAAACGACTTCATAACCAAGTAATTCTCTTGTTTCAGGGTCATGCAATGGTTTACCTTTACGGAAAATAGGGTAGGTTTGTCCAATACGGCGATCATGTAATTTTTTAATATAAATGGTTTCACCATCTTCTATTAATAAATGTTTATTTTCTCCATCAATGATATAAGGAGCATTTTCAATCATGGCAGTACTTAATACACGAGGCCAAGCAAGAAAAGGGCTAAGTGTTGAGATTGCTTTGCCATTACCAATACGCTCTACTCGAATTTGTGGTACCAAGACTTCAACGATTTGATTTCCTTTTTTCACCGTTCTACGCGCTTGATGGATAGTGAGTAAATCACCTGGGAAAATAAGATGTGGATTTTTTAGTCTCTTATTTTTATCCCAAATTTCAGGCCAAAACCAAGGATCTTTCAGAAATTTATTGGCAATCCCCCATAATGTATCCCCTTTTTTTACTTTATAACGGGCGGGGGCGGTTGTTTTTAGTGTAAGGCCTGTTTTTTTATACTGATATTTGGGTTGGGTTGCATAGCCATCATTATTAGCGCGCTCTGGCATTCCATAATGGCTATCATAAGGATCTGCTTTATGCACAACAGGCTTAATTGTTCTTTCCTCAAGTTTTAAAAACTTATAATCACTGCAGCCTGAAGCAAGAAATAGGGTGGTTGCGGACAGAACGCTGGTTCTAATGACTAATTTAGCAAGCGACATGGGTACAATATCTCTTATTTTTTATTATTTTTTAGTGTCAAGCTAGTGTATCTTAGGCGTTATTATTATTGGAATGGTTTCTGACTGATGGTTTAATTTTTTTTTAAAATTGAAAGATACCTTTAGCGTAATGATTATACTGATAATACTATCCCTCCTATTCTCCTAAAATATCTGTGTAATGAGTAACTTGTAATGAAAAAAATAGAACATCTTCTCGAAATGACCTTGTTTAATAGTCGGTGGTTATTAGTCCCTTTTTTTATGGGATTGTCTCTGTCAATCTTATTGTTGTTGGTTAAGTTTATTGCAGAATTATGGCATATGACTGCAACGGTTATGACAATCTCCGCATCAACATTAGTGATTGAAATTTTACATTTAATCGATCTCTCTTTAGTTGCCAGTTTACTCATTATTATTCTGTTAAGTGGTTATGAAAGTTTTGTCTCTAAAATTGACCTTGACGGTCATGAAGATAAGCCAGCATGGATGGGAAAAATTGGTTTTTCAGAGCTGAAACTTAAAGTTATTGGCTCTATCGTCGCCATTTCTGCCATTGATTTGCTGACCGTATTTCTTAATATGAGTGAATACTCTGAGCAAGATTTATTTTGGAAGGTAACGATCCATCTTACCTTTGTGGTCTCAGGTTTGTTATTTGCGATGATGGATAAATTATCACATCCTAATCCCTCAAAATAATGATTCATTTAATCTGCTAGCCGACAACTATTGTGTAGTGTGTGAGCAAACTACAACGATCAATTTAACACAGGATATTTTTTAAAGAGCACCTTGTCTTGGCTTAAATTGGTCGTTGAAACTACAAAAAAATAAAGAGAACAGTCAATAATGGCATTATTAGAAATATTACGCTTTCCTGATAAGCGTTTACGTATTAAAGCCACGCCAGTGGAGCGTGTTGATAAAGAAGTGTTGCAAATAGTCGAAGACATGTTTGAGACCATGTATGATGCGCCAGGGATTGGTTTGGCGGCAACTCAAGTTAATATTCATCGGCAGATTGTAGTGATGGATATTTCAGAGCAAAAAGATCAGCCTTTATGTCTGATTAATCCTAAAATATTAGCATCTGAAGGCGTTGAAAAATTAGAAGAGGGTTGTCTTTCTGTACCTGACTATCATGCTGATGTTGAACGTGCCAAAAGAATCACTATCCAAGCACTTGACCAACAAGGTGAGGTGTTTGAATTAGTAGCAGATGAACTATTAGCTATCTGTATTCAACATGAAATGGATCATTTACAAGGCAAATTATTTGTTGATTATTTATCACCTTTAAAACGTTATCGATTACAAAAAAAGATAGAAAAATTAGCTAAACAAAAATAGTTTAAAAATACGGTAACGGCAGTCTCGGTGAACGTATTGTTAATTAGAGAAGCAACAATGAAGACAAAAAAAAATAAAAAGCTACGTATTATTTATGCAGGAACACCTGAGTTTGCTGTTCCTGCATTAGAGGCTTTAATTGCTTCTGAACATGAAGTGGTCGCTGTTTATACTCAACCTGATCGTAAAAAGGGACGTGGTCGTACAATAAAATTTGGAGTGGTTAAACAAATCGCTGTTGATGCTAATATTCCTGTCAAACAAGTAGCGTCATTTAAAAATGAGGCTGTATTAGAGACCTTACGCGCTTACGAAGCTGATCTAATGATCGTTGCTGCCTATGGTTTATTATTACCTCAGAGTGTGCTTGATACGCCTAAATATGGTTGTCTTAATATTCATGGCTCATTACTCCCTCGTTGGCGTGGTGCAGCGCCTATTCATCGTGCTATTCAAGCAGGAGATAAGGAAACAGGTGTTACGATTATGCAAATGGCATTGGGTTTAGATACTGGGGATATATTGGCTAAAATATCTTGCCCAATTACTAACGAGGATACGGGGCAAACCATTCATGATCAGCTTGCTAATGATGGTGCAATAGCGTTGCTAAAAACAGTAGATTTACTGGTCGAAGACAAACTGGAACCAGAAATTCAAGATGATTCACAGAGTTGTTACGCGCATAAACTGGATAAAAAACAAGCTGAAATAAATTGGTCAAAATCAGCCGTTGAAATTGATCGTATTATTCGTGCTTATAATCCTTGGCCCGTGGCTTATACCACTAAAAATAGCCAACCTGTACGCTTTTTTATGTCTTCAGCGATTGAGTCAACTGCTTCAGGTGAAATAGGCGAAGTAATAGCAGAATCTAAACAGGGTATTGAAATTATAACGGGCGAGGGTTCAGTGTTAGTGACACGTTTACAAGTCCCTAATGCAAAAGCATTGGACGTAACAGATTTTATTAATGGACGTTCCTTATTAGGTGTCATCTTTCCTACATGAAGCTTAATAATCCCCGCTTAATTGCAACTAAAATACTACGCCGTGTGATTTACCAAGGTGAATCATTGAGTGCCTTATTAATTGATAGAGAAGCAACTGATCCCTTAGTGCGTGACTTATGTTTTGGTAGTCTACGTTGGCACGAACGACTTTCGGCGGTTCTCAATGAGTTAATGTCAAAACCTTTAAAAAATAAAGATAAGGATGTCGAGTGCCTGCTACGTATCGGCTTATATCAAATTATTTATCAGCAAACTCCTGATCACGCTGCGGTTAATGAAACGGTTAGTACTTTAAAAGGCTTGAAAAAGCCGTGGGCAAAAAAGTTAGTGAATGGCATCTTGCGAAATTTTTTGCGACAAAAAGATGAATTATTGCCTAAAATAGATCAAAAAGATGCAATACGTTATGCCTTTCCTGATTGGTTGATGGGTAAGATTAAAAAAGCATGGCCTGATCATTGGCAGCAAATTTTAACCGCCAGCAATCAACGCGCACCGATGGTTTTGCGTGTTAATTTATTGCATCAAACTCAAGAGGGTTACTGTAATAAACTTAATCAGAATGGGATTAAAGCGACCGCTTCAAGTGTTTGCAATACCGCTATTATTTTGGATCAACCGATCAATGTGCATGAGCTACCCGCATTTGATCAGGGTGAGGTGTCTGTTCAAGATACAGCAGCACAATTAGCTGCTGAGATATTGGATTTAAAGCCTAATATGCAGGTATTAGATGCTTGTGCAGCACCAGGTGGTAAAACAGGGCATATTTTAGAAAATTGCCAACCATTAGATGTCATTGCCGTTGATAATAGTGCTACTCGATTGCAACGGGTTGAGGATAATTTACAGCGTTTATTTCCAAAGCCTAACGGTATAAAGCGTCATATCAAATTACTGGCTGTTGATGCAGGAGATACTGAACAATGGGCAAAGGAAATGTCATTTGATCGTATTTTATTGGATGCACCCTGTTCGGCAACGGGTGTTATACGCCGTCATCCTGATATTAAATGCTTGCGTCGTGCAGATGATATTAAAGGTTTGCAACAACAGCAGTGGCAATTATTAACGGCGTTATGGGGTAAATTAAAACCAGATGGCAAGCTATTATACGCTACCTGCTCTATACTTCCTGAAGAGAATGAAAAGCAAATAGCAACCTTTATCGAGCAAACAGAGGATGCGGTTATTCAAACAATAAAAGTGAAATGGGGGCATGCTTTGCATTATGGACGACAGATTTTTCCTGGAGAATCGGCAATGGATGGCTTTTATTATGCGTTAATTAAGAAAAAACTCTAAACTTTATGACATACCCTTTAATCACTGCGCAAATTAATCGACGTTGGCTTCAATACAGTTTGTTGCTACTGCTCGTTGTATTCTTAATTGTCTTCCCAATTAGCGCATCAAATGGAGGGGTTTATATTGAAGTTTTTAAATTACAACCCGTTGCAAAAAAACAAGATAGTTATAAAATACGTAACTATAAAGTACAGGCGAATATAAAATACCAACTGACTGATTATCTGCATCAAGCATTATTGAGTGGTGTTACCTTAACCACTAATCTAGAGTTTTATTATTATCGACCTGACAACTGGTTTTGGGATAAAAAAGAATTACTAGCAGATGTCAATTTTCAGTTACGATATCATCCCCTTAGCCGACATTATTTACTTTCACGTAATGACAGTAATGAGCATTGGAATTTTGGTAACCTTCCTGCAGCATTACGTAAAATGGGTGAGATTCGTAATTATAAATTACCACGTTTAGAGGAAAGAACAGAGGAGGATAGTAACTACATTGTAGCGATTGCCTCGTTTGAACCTGCTAAAATTAATCTTCCCTTACGTCTACAATCCTTATTAAGCGAAGAGTATAGTCTAGTGAGTGCAGAGGCTCGATGGTCATTGCCTTGAGATATTATTGATGAAGATAACAGCCCACCTACGACCTTTTTTAATTCAAGCAATCCCTATTGGTCTGGTTGTTGTTTTATTAGCGGTCTCATTAAAACTACTGGGTACTGCAACGAGTAGTCCGCATAAAGCAGGGGATTTAAACCTTGTATTAATTCCTTTAAATGGTGTCATTCTTGTTATTCTATCGGGATTGATTCTATATAATATTATCCAACTTATCGCGCGTTTAAAATCACATCAAGCAGGTTCGCGCTATACAGCTCGACTAATGGCCGCCTTTGCTATTCTCACTATTCTCCCTGTTTTAGTGGTTTCCTTTTTTTCCGTTAACTTTCTTGGGGATCGAATCGATGCTTGGTTTAACGTTAAAGTTGAAGGAGCACTGGATGATTCGCTGGAGTTAACGAAACGCGCATTAGATATAAAAATGCGCCAACATCTCTTTAATTTAGAACAGGTTGCAAAAGAAATGGTGGTTCTAGACCTGCCTAATCCATCTGATTATGCTGAATTATTGGATCAAAAAAGAGAGGCACTCGGAGCATTTGAAATTGTATTATTTAATGCAAATAAGCAAATAAAAGTGTATAGCGGTGATGATACCATTTTACCTCACTTTCCTACGGGTGATATTTTTCGCAAATTATCAATGCGTAATTATATGTACCAACCAGAATCGACTAGTCAAGGTGAACTTTACTCTCGTATCGCATTTACCATACGGTTTCATATTGAACCCTTTATTTTAACTGCCTTATTTCCTTTTTCAGAAAAAGAACAGTCGTTAAGTGAGAATGTAACGCAGGCGTTAAAAGAATACAAAGTAACAGAATACAATCGTGAACGAATAAAGCAAAGTTTTCGCATTACGTTATTATTGATCATGATTTTATCCATTTTATTTTCACTTTTGGCTGCTTTTCTTTATTCCCAAAAGCTAACGGCTCCAATTAGAAAATTATTAGAAGTGACGGTTGCCGTTGGTTCAGGAAATTTGTATAAAAAAATACCTGTTTCAGATAACGATGATTTTAGCTTATTAGCCAGTTCATTTAATACCATGACATCACGGTTAGCAACGGCACGCAAGGAGAGCGAGTCCAGTCAACAACAGATGCAACAACAGCGTGACTATCTTAATATTGTTCTGGATCATATTAGCTCAGGGGTTATTACGCTCGACGGGGAAGGGATTATACGACGCATTAATGCGGCGGCTGACCAAGTATTACAAAAGCCACTTAAGGACTATACGGGTAAAAGTTGCGAACAAATGTGCCTTGAACTAGAGAGTTTAAAGCCATTATTTGATGCCATTGAGCCCCATTTTCAAAGCAATGAAAAAGAATGGCAGCTAGAATTAAGTTTAGCCCTTGATAGTGGTTATCAAACATTGGTTTGCCGAGGTGCAAAATTACCCTCTCTTGTTGATGGTGCTCAAGGGCATGTTCTAGTCATTGATGATATTACTGATGTTATTCGAGCAGAGCATGATGCTGCATGGAGCGAGGTTGCACGTCGCCTTGCACATGAAATAAAAAATCCTTTAACACCGATACAACTCTCTGCAGAGCGGTTACACTTTAAACTATTACCTGAATTAAGCCCTAAGTCTGCCGATCTATTACAACGCATGAGTAAAACCATTATCAATCAAGTTGATAATATGAAAACGATGGTTGATGCTTTTAGTCAGTATGCACGTGCACCTGTCCTTGATTTTCAGCTAATTAGCATTAATACTTTGGTAATAGAAGTTGCAGAACTTTACCGAACTAATAGCCAACAGGCTGAAATTGTACTAGATTTACAAGGCGTACCTAATTTATCGTTGGATCAAAATAGAATTCGTCAAATGCTACTCAATCTAGTAAAAAATGCGTTAGAAGCAATGCCAGAAGAACAAGCATTTAAACAAATTATTATGACCACACTGCATAACCATGAGGCAGGTAGTTTATGTCAGGATAATATCCTGATCGAAATTAGTGATAATGGCAGTGGCATTAGTGAAGATATTATTGCCGACTTGTTTACACCTTATGTTAGCAATAAAACGACAGGAACTGGCTTAGGCCTATCCATTGTTAAGAAAATTGTTGAAGAACATTCAGGAAAAGTATTTGCAAAAAATATTGTTAATGATTCAGGGAAAGGTCACAGGGGAGCAAAAATGACGGTGTGTTTGCCGTTGTAATAAAGGGGCTATAAACTTAATACGGGACAGTTTGACGAGGACTGCACCACAAAAAATGGAGAACAACATGGCTGAAAAACAAACTATTTTAGTCGTTGATGATGAGCCGGATATTCGCGAATTAGTTGGCGAAATATTAGAAGATGAAGGCTATCAAGTCGTTACTGCTGATAGTGCAGAGCAAGCGAGGGAAAAGCGTCGTTTACGTCGTCCTGAGCTGGTATTGCTCGATATATGGATGCCAGGGGATGATGGTATTTCATTGCTAAAAAGCTGGAAAGAAAATGAGGGATTATGCTGTCCTGTGATTATGATGTCAGGACATGGCACCATCGAAACAGCCGTTGAAGCAACCCGTCTTGGTGCATACGACTATATTGAAAAACCCTTATCAATGGCAAAAATGTTGCTGACGATTGAAAATGCATTACGCTCAGGTCAGCTAGAGCAAGAAAATAAGGGACTCAAAAAGCAACTACAAATTCCACCAGCGCCGATTGGTTCTAGTGAGATAATGTCACATCTTCGAGAGCAGGCATTGCGGGTCGCAAAACACGGTTCGGTCGTGCTGTTGTATGGTGAAGCAGGTGCAGGAAAAGAAATATTTGCCCATTATATTCATACTCAAAGTGACCGTTGCTCCCGTCCCTTTATTAAAAGCATTGTTTCATCTTACGCAAAAGATCAAACTGAAACACAGCTAGCCACCATGATGTTTGGTCGTGTCGATGGTGACAAGATAGAGTATGGTTTATTTGATGAGGCGCAAGGTGGTTGTTTGTATCTGGTTGATATTGATGCTTTACCAATGCCTCTTCAGTTAATGTTACTGACCGTATTGCGTGACAATTTTTATATGCGGGTTGATAGTTTTGAGCGTATCGAGCTGGATATGATTATTATTGTCTCAGCACAGCATGATTTACGTGATGATATTGAAGCCAAGCATTTTAATGAAGCCTTGCACAGTAGTTTGAATATTGTTCCCTTAACCATTCCATCATTACGTGAGCATACGGAAGATGTCCCTGAGTTACTTAATTATTATGTGGACCAACAAATAATAAAAGATGGTTTACCCTATCGTCATTTTTCAGTGGCTGCACAAAACTTCCTACGCAACTATCGCTGGTTAGGTAATATTCGTGAACTGCGTAATTTAGTCCAACGTCTGTTAATTTTAGGCACTGATACAGAAATTAACTTGGATGAAGTGGAAGAAACGCTTGGCGCCAGTATTCCTATCTTTGAACAAGGTATTGATAAAACATTGCCAGGAAGTTTATACGATATGCCTTTACGTCAGGCGCGTGAGCAGTTTGAACATGATTATTTAAGCTATCAACTGACTCAGTGCGGTGGTAATGTAAGCAAACTTGCCGAGCGTGTCCAAATGGAACGTACTCACCTTTATCGTAAAATGCGCTCCTTAGGGATTGATCCAAAGCAATTTAATAAATAATGTCAGATGAGTAGCGACAAGCAAAAAAAATGGAATGATTGTTATCAAAATGCTGATATAACAACCGCCACGGCAGCAACTATTCTCCAGCAGAATAGGCATCTTTTGCCCTCGTCAACGGGTCAAGCATTAGACTTAGCCTGTGGGCGTGCGGGAAATGCCCAATTATTAGCACAGCATGGCTTCAAGGTTGATGCATTTGATTTATCTAGCACGGTTATCGATGCGTTGAAAAAGGAGGATAATCCAGCCATTAACCCTCACGTTTGGAATAGTGAAACAGACCCACTAGCAATAGACTATTACGATATTATTGTGGTCAGCTATTTTCTACAACGTGATTTATTTTCCAGTATTATTAAAGCGCTGAAAACAGGTGGGTTGCTCTTTTACCAAACATGGTCACAGCAATGCGTTGATCACTCAGGGCCTAGTAACCCTGACTTTCGCTTACAGCAAGGTGAGTTATTAACATTATGTGCGGGGTTGCGTACTGTTCTGTATCGAGAAGAAGGGCAACTAGGCGATATTCAGCAAGGTCATCGCAATGAGGCCTGTTTAATTGCTGAAAAAAATTAAAAAATATCCCCTACACTCGGTGAGTCCCAAACGACCCGTTCCCCATTGCTATAAGGGTTGTCTGATTGACAGCCAATAGGGTACTTTTTATCAGGATTAAGAAAGCGTCGCACGATGTCGTTTGAACAGGGAACATTGTACAAAACCGCATGACCTGAAGCTTTGAACTCATGGTACTCACTATTTGGCAATCGCTCTGCAACAGCTTTACCCCATTCTGGTGGTGTTGCACTATCAAGTTTAGCGCTTAAAATAAGGGTTGGTTTATCGGTTATAACAGGCTGGTGAAAACTATCCTTACTTTCTTCCGCTCCCCAAATGTCACAAAAATCATGGGTCAATGCTGATAACTGCCAACGTTTCAATACAGGATAATACAAATATTTGTTTTCAATATTAGCAATATAGGCGCGTTTATCTTTTATTTCATTTTCATTGCATTCAACTTCCATATAAACAGGATTACTAAAACTGACATCTAACATCATATCCAAAGAGCCTTGTGCTAGAGAGTGCAAGGCTTCATGGTTGTCGGCATATAAAGACTGAATCACATTGGGGACGGTAATAACGCTATTAATATCATAGCCTGCGTCATACAGCAGGGAATAAAAGCGTGAGGGTGTCACTACAAATTTAATCGGTTCTTGATTATGCTCCAAAATCAAAATGACAGGGTTAGCCTGTAAGCGGCGTAAAATAGTGTATAGTTTTTTCTGTAAATCAGAGTAATTTAGCGCACAGGTTGGCTCCTCTTTACAGGCTTTTAGCATCCCTTCAACGGCATCTACATAAAGGCTTGGCATAGTTTCTTCACCATCAATCTCTTGCGGGTAAACAGAATCTAAAATGATAGAGGCGACAGTATCAGGATATGTGCGAGCCACTTCTAATGCAAGGCGTGTACCATAAGAGGTACCGTATAAATGCCATGCTTCAATCTTTAGTAAATTAGCTAAATCGGCTATATCATTCGCACTTCTAATCGTCCCTAAATGATGCAATGCATCAAATTGTTGGGGGTCTTTAGCTAACTGTTGATAACAGTCTTGCAATAACTGATAACCTAGTTTTGCCTCTTTTTCAGGTTGTAAATTTTGTGCCAATAGTGTTATTGAGTCTTGAAAATAATGCTCACAATGCAACGCAGGTTGACTTAAACCAGTTCCTCTAGCGTCATATAAAACAATATCATGTTGCCAGTTATTTTTTTCTACTTCAGGAATCCAAAAACGAGTCATCATCTCTTGACCAAGCCATGCAGAAGCACCGGGGCCACCTGCAATATTAATAACGGGCTGTTTGCTATTGTGCCATAGAGAATTTCGTATGATAACAACAGGTAGGCGAAACAATGAGTTCGTTTCCTCCTTACGAGTATGCAGATAGCCACACTCAATGCGCTTTATTTTAAAGCCAAATAACCACGCTTGAGGGAGGAAACCTTGAGGAAAATAGGAATGCTCAAACCAGCATTCCGTCGGCTCGTAATGAGCACCATTAGCTAGCTTATTCTTAGTGTTTTTTAAGGCATAGGGATAAATTACCATAATGATTAACAGTAATAAAATCAGGACGGTAACAGCAACTAATGATTTTTTCATCAGTCCGACAAACTCTTATTAAGAGGCATATTTATTTTCTAGTAACTGGAAAACGGCTAATAATCCCATGGCTTCTCCTCCTTTTGGACGACCTGGACGGTCACGATTATTCCATGCCATCATATCAAAATGCGCCCATGATGTCTTTTCATCAACAAACTCGTTGAGGTATAAGGCTGCAGTAATTGCCCCCCCATAGCCCTGTGGTGAACTATTCAATAAATCAGCAATATCACTGTCTAAATAAGGGCGGTAGGGTGTATGCATTGGTAATTGCCATACCACTTCTTCAGCTTGAGCAGATGCCTGATTGATCTCCGCACTCAGCGTATTATTATTAGTAAAGAAAGCAGGAATTTCAGTACCAACAGCAACCCTTGCCGCCCCTGTCAATGTTGCAAAATCGATGATTAAATCAGGATTACTTTCACCCGCTTTAGTTAATGCATCACATAAAACTAAACGACCTTCCGCGTCTGTATTGTCTATTTCTACCGTTTTACCTGAGCGGGTATGCAACACATCGCCAGGTCGAAAGGCATCATTAGAGATAGCATTGTCTGCAGCTGAAATAAAAACATCTAAATAAATGGGCAAATTAAGTGTCATAATCAACTGTGCCAGCCCTAATACGTGCGCAGCCCCCCCCATATCCTTTTTCATAAAGCGCATAAATTGAGACGGTTTAAGATCCAAACCACCCGTATCAAAACAAACGCCCTTACCAATTAAACTGACTTTAGGATGCGAGGTATCACCCCACCTTAAACGAATCAAACGAGGCTCATGTTTACTTGCTCGACCAACTGCATGAATACAGGGGTAGTTTTTGCGGAGTAAATTCTCACCTTTAATCTGTTTAAATTTAGCATCAAAGGTATTTGATAATGCCTTTGCAACTACCGCTAAATCTTGAGGCATCATATCGGCAGCGGGTGTATTCACCAAGTCTCGCACCAGCGTAAAGGCAGCCACAAATGCTTTTACCCGTTTGACTTTCTTTTCTAATAAAAGAGAAGGAGCAATACGATCAGATTGTTTGTAATGCTCAAACTGATAACATGCCAACCCCCAGCCTATCGCAGCCTGTTGCTGCTGATCTTTAGTCCAATCAGATTGCAAACGGTAATGACCCAGTGGTAGTTTTTCCGCCAAAGCAGATAAAGCCCAGCGGTATTCTGTCCCTTTAGCAATCCCAAATAAAACCTGAGCTATTTCTCCCTTATCATTGGGAATAAGACAAAACTCACCCTCTTTAGCGGTAAAATCTGATTGCCTTACCCAGCATTTTACGCTTTTTGGCTGTTGTTTAAGATACCCTTTAAGTTGGCTTCCAAGGCAAGGAATGAGTGGGATCGTCGTGATAGATGAATCGGTTAAAAACATGGTTTACCTTTCTTGTTATGATCGAAATTTTTAATTAAAAAAAGGAAGGAAACCACAGGAATATTGACATTGCAAAGACTTTTTTTATTGATTGTATTAAGCGTATGCAATCAATAAATCGTATTTTATATACTTAATCCCCAATAAAAAAACCAAAGAACAAAAAAATGTAGGGTATCTCTAGTCCCACTATCATCGTTTCTAGTAAGTGATGCCAATTGTCAAAACAAATGACTTAGATCAATTGATAGACAGATCTATGAGTGTAATACTATGCGCGCTTTAAAGGTTGAAAATTAAACTATTTTGGTAATTTGCTATAAAATCAAACTACTATTGAAATATAAGATATATTCAATTTAAATAAATTAATTTGCAGTATTGAATTATTTTATTTGATAGGGTTGATTTTGAATAATTAGATCATCTATTGACCACAAGCATCAATATTGATTACTTTTTTCCCTTAAAAAAATCAATGTAATAGTCTGTTTAAAAATATTATATATTAACAATACTTATCCTGTGATAAATAAAATATTTATGAGGTGCTTGAAAAATAAGGAGAAAACTAAGCATTTTTACATGACGAACCTGCATGTGGTATTTTTAAATAGCTTTTAATACTATATGTGGGTATTTATTAAATAGCTTTTAATATTATATGTAGAGATTTATCCGTAATTAAATAGTTTTGCAAGAGCCTCTTATGAATAAAATATATCGGGCTTAAAAACTTTAATAAAAAAATACTCACGCCTTTAATTAAAAATAGGATAGGATTTTGCAAATTCGTCCTCATGTTTCTTTTAACACACTTCACTATTTTATGAGTAATTTATATTGAATTGAAATGTTACAAACCCTCATCTTAAAAAATTTGCTGGTTTTATATAGTTCTGAATGTCAATAATTTCGCGCATTCTATAGAGAATATTAGTTAAAGCCTTAAAAATGATAGTGATTTACTGTTTTTTCGGTAAATGGTTTATTACTGCTATTTAATATAAATTAGAGTAAGAATTATTAATGGAATGTAGCGTTTATGAGTTTGAAAATTAAAATTTTTATCAAGAAAAATCAAAGGTGATTCTTGCAAAACGATAAAGTACAAAGATTATTTTCACGCCGACAGTTTTTAGGTAAAGCTGTAGTAAAAAGTATTTTTACAGCGGGTGCTATTTCCTTACCTTTTACGCAAAAGGCTCTATCATCCACAAAGGAAAGTCAACCTGTAAAGCCAAATAAATTCCAACGTAATTCAAACAATCCACCCTCCCCCCCTTTTGCTGTTCGAGTCTTAAATAAGGCAGGTTTTGGTGCGAAAGTTGGTGATATTGATGCTTTTAATGCATTGGCAGATAATGATGATGACCGACTAATTGCTTGGGTAGATAGACAATTAAACCCAACGGCATCTGATCCTGAATTAGATAGGCGTTTTTTGGAACTTAATGGTACTGCCTACTCAACAATTAACAAAACAAAGCAACAATTATG
This sequence comes from Cocleimonas sp., assembly GCA_023145485.1. Classification (GTDB taxonomy): domain Bacteria; phylum Pseudomonadota; class Gammaproteobacteria; order Thiotrichales; family Thiotrichaceae; genus JAGLBW01. The sequence goes on from JAGLDT010000099.1 coordinate 19,266, forward strand.
GGATGAGCACTATAATAGTGGACAATTTCATAAACGACATCTTCCTCAATATGAAATGGAACGTTTGATTGTCTTTCGTAGTCTTTACAGCCAATGGCAATTACGAGAGTTGTTAAATGATTTTTGGTTTAATCATTTTAATGTTTATGCCCAAAATGGACCAGCTCAAAGTATGTTGCCCGATTATGACAGAGAAATCCGCTCAAATATTTTTGGGAATTTTTATGATATGTTGCTGGATACTTCTAAAAGCTCAAGTATGCTTTTTTATTTAGACAACTATATCAATACTTGGCCAGATCCAAATGAAAATTATGCCCGAGAGTTAATGGAGTTACACACATTAGGAGCAATTGAAAACTCGTATGAAGATGCCACTCCAAATGCCATTGGTAATAACATCAAAGGTCAACGTAAAGGCTATACAGAAACAGATGTGAGACAATTTGCTCGTGCTTTAACAGGATGGAGTTATGATTTCATCACATCAAGACATGCAGGTAACGGAGCTTTTACCTTTAATGCAGACCTACATTATGATGGTCATTTAAATGAACCAATTAAAGTGATGGATATCACAATCAATCATAATACGGGTGAAAATGATGTTACGGTTATTCTAAAATACTTGGCAGATCATTATGGAACGGCTCGATTTATTAGTAAAAAATTATGTCAACGATTAATAAGCGACAACCCAAGTGAAACGTTAATAGCAAGTACCGCTGAAATATTTTATAACAATAGAAATGAAGTTGATCAATTGGCTAAAGTTTATCGTCATATATTATTGTCTGGTGAGTTTAAAACATCATGGGGTGAAAAAATAAAACGCCCTCTTGAAACAATAGTTTCAGCGATGCGTGCGGCGGATGTTAATATTAATTACCGATATAAGCATGTACCAAGCACTAACATTCATCATTTTTTAGTGCGAGCAGGACAAGGGCCTTATAAAGTTTCTCCACCGACAGGCTATTCTGATGAAAAACCCAACTGGTCGGCAACAACCCCTTTATTAGCATCATGGCAAGCTGTAACGTATTTTTGTGCTTGGGGACCAGCAACCGATAAGAGCACGGGTAATCCTCAATATTATTTTTGCCATTTAGGTGAACAATCCAATGCTTTAATTCCTAATCAAGCAGATAGAACACCTGAAAACTTGGTAGATGATTGGATGATGCGACTTCGTGGTTATCACTATGATAATGATACACGCAATCATTTAATCAATTTTGTTGCGGATAAGGCAGGAGTTGCCAGAAATGTATCTTTACACACCGTTATGAATACAAATAATTTAAGCAATAACCTTTTTACCTACCCGCTAATCTGTAGCACATTAGTGGGATTGATTTTAACCTCAGCAGATGCCATGCGCCGTTAAAGGAGAAAATGATGAAAACCATTAATCGAAGAAATTTTTTAAAAGGAATGACGGCTTCAACACTTGCCACTATGGCAATACCTTCATTTGCAAATCCTAAAGAACACAATTGCTCAATAGATGATTCTGATGATTCTGATGATT